>JAJZZA010000138.1 GCA_021797825.1 Bacillota bacterium
CTTGTATGATGAGGAGTTACTTCGTGGGCGACCTCAAAAACTCCTTTGCGTGCCATAGATTTCCATTATTGGTAAATGATTACTCACAATTGCTAGGTACACCCCTGCAAAGCCATGGATGGCACCTCACCGGAGGGGTCATGACCCGTGGCAATCAAAAACTCTCCTTCAACTTCGCATATGTAGCCGGGAGCGCCACCGTCACCGCCATGGCGCAATTGCTCAAAAACGATTGGGCGCAGGAAGGTATTCAGGTGTCCTTGCAGCAACTCCCGCTCAACACGCTGTTTGGCGAACTGTCCCAGGCCACGCCGCAAAAGTGGGACATGGGCTATTGGGGAGCAGGCTGGACGTACCAGTTGGACTACTACCCTACCGGAGGCAATCTATTTGCCTCTGGAGCCGGAGAAAACAACGGAGGATACCAAAGCGCCACCATGGATTAGTTGATCAAGGCGACGTACCAACCCGCTACCGCTGCGGCCATTCAACAACAGATGTATGCCTATGAGACGTACGCCGCCCAACAATTGCCAGTGCTCTGGATGCCCTGGTTCCCGCAAGGATATGCCCGCGTCGTTGGCTTTAGCGAGCACGCCCAGAATATCCACGGGACGGTCAGCACATTCAATCCGGTAACCGACTACCTTTACGCCAATTACTGGACCATTAGCGGCTAATTAGGCGCCGTCTCCCAAAACCTGCCTCAAGCCGCCCGCGTGACGGTTTGCGGCCGTTGGTTTGGGGATGCCGGCCGCTCCCGCTGCCGTTGCCGGTACAGCCCGGGGAGCCCCCGGTGCGAACACCACATCCGCAGCTTCCCCGTCTTTGTATGGCGCGCAAGGCGGAAAATACCCCGCCTTAGGGCCGCCACCGGAATGCGGATTTTCGCGCATCCGGCGCATCGCACCGTCATCTCGCCAAACGCTGGCAGCCTTGCCCAAAGAGATGACCAGAGCCCACACCACACTCCGCAAAAAACGGCTCAGCCGGCGGTGAGGTCCCCGCCGCCGGCTGAGCGTTGCCTGCGCGCAATGGGCGAAAGGGTTTACTCCGCCCGTTTGGCCAGAGATTTCAGCCGAGCTTTGGCCGTCTTCAAACGGGGTTCGACGACCTTAACGAATTGTTCCAGATCTGAGGGCACCAGCCGGTCAAGATCCATCCGCTCGACGTTGGCCAATACCGCATGGGCGGGAAGTGAACGGGGTTTGCTCGGCTTGGCACCGGCAGCGTTGGACTCTATACCCGCCATCGTCAGCAGGCGGGCCACTTCCGCCGCAACCGCCCTGGCTGTCAACCTTTTTTGGCTGGCCAGGCGGTCCAGCATCTGCGTAAACAACCCCTCCGCCTTTTGCGTCATCGCTTCGATTTGAGCAGGGTCATCGGTCAATTCCCCGGCTCGCCGGCGCACCTTGACAATCAGTTCCATGGCGGCGATGAAATGGCTGGGGCCGACCAATCCCTGGTCCACATATTGGGCGAGCGTGCGGTTGCGGGCTATCAGTTCGCCCAAACGGAAATACACGCTAACTTTGGCTGGGCTAATCCCCAACTGTTCGGCAATTTCGCGCTGGGTCGCCCCGTCCTCGCGCAAGGAATGGATAGTTCCCACGATGTCCCGCACCCGCATGGCTTCGCGCTGGATATTTTCGGTCAACTGAATATGTTTAATTTCCGTTTCGCTCAGAGTGTTGCCAATAATCCGAGCCGGAATCGCGGTTAAACCGGCCAAACGCGCTGCAGTGCTCCGCCGAAATCCGGCAATCAGCCGATAGCGATAGCCTCGCGTCTTGCCCAAATCTTGCACCAAAACCGGCTCGAGCACGCCAAACCGCCGGATGCTCTGCACCAACTCCTGCAGTTCCTGCGGTCCCATTGTCGATCGCACGTTGCTGCCGCGCAGATCGATCAACCGCAACGGGATATCCGCCGTGGTGGCCGTCTCCATTTCCGGTTCGACGAGCTCCGGTTCCAGTTCCCTAGTTGAGTCATGTTCCAGCGCATCCAATACCGATCCCAGCCGCGCCGCTTCCTCCTGCAGTCGAACGCGCGGCGTGCGCGTCTTCACCGGGTTTGCAACTTCGGCGGCACTCTTGCGTTTGCGTGGCACGTCGTTTCCTCCCTCATCATATCGTTCTGGACAGGGCAACCGGAGAAGCGACCGGCCTCATCTTCCGTCGCCCCCGCCTGCCCGCTAATAGCGGTCAATCCTCGCCATCTCTCAATACCGCAGTCCATCACGGTAGCTATGCTACTATCATGACCGCAGATTACAAGCATGATGCGTCGCGGGCTATGGTCTCCCATAACCGCCACCGCAGTTTCGGGCGCTCACCGCAACCGCCGCCCCGGCGAAGGGCGGGCAATGTTCAGGTCAAACGGTCTTTTGCGGCTTCCTGCTACCGTCAATACCGAACACGATCAATCGGCGTTGCGCCGTCGGCCCCAAGTCAGCACTCACCAACACCGATTATATCGTTTCGTATTATAACATCATCGCATAGCCATCGCGTGCAGACAATGGCGACATGGCATCGAGCTTTTGGCGTTGTGCTCTATAGGATCGTTGGGGATAACTACCAGAGAGGAAAAAGCTCCTGATTCCCATGCCACGACGTCATTTTACGGCACATGTTGTCCGATGAAATGACTCTCAACGCCCACTATACCGCTTGATGGGCAAGCTGACGCCCCCTCTCGACGAGAAGGGTTGATGAGGCATAATTCGTAGAAAGCGCCCCCGAACACCTAGGCGCTGCGCACCAAGCTTTGCATGAGGTCGGGATGTTGCTGCCCGATGCGTCCCCGGGCCATACCCAGCATTACCAAGAGGGCCCATCCGCAACACGCCCGCAGTTTGGCCATGCCGCGATTGGTATGCAGCTCACACTCAAAATAACCGTCTAACCGACTATTGACCCGTTCCGACTCCGCGCGATGCGCGGACTCGTCCTCCCAGGTATAGCTCGCGCGGTCAACCCGCGCAAATACCCGGCGGTCGCTTGTCAAAGGAATCCGAATACCTTGGGCAACGGAGCACGTGTCTGGCGCACGGCACGTCATGCCGGCGAACTTCGCCGGGCAGCGCTGCTTCAGGGTCTCACGATCGGCTGCAAAGCCGCCATGGGCCATCACGTGCGCTGCGCCCGTCGTGGGATGATGGGCATCAACCTCGCCGCGACCGTTATCGGTCATGCTATCATGCCCCGGCAACAATCGAGTGGCCTCCCCATTTTTCACATATTCCGGATGTCGATGATGCGCTTCATTCTGTAGTCGTCCCATAAGCTCCGGACTAATTTGGTATCGTCATATCCCCGGTCTCCCATCAAGAACCGCGCGGGTTACAGCGCGATGGGATGTCGCATCTTGAGCTGTTCTAAAAACCGGGGCGCTGCGGTGATGTCGGCCGCGGAGGTTTTAGTGACGGTTCACGCCACCGGCAACTGGTCGGTGGCGTCGACCAGCAGGTGGATCTTATAGCCAAACCAGCCGATGACCTTCTTGCCCGCCTGGCCCTGGGCAGCGGCGCCCGGGAAGGTCTGCTTGCCCCAGTCCGCATCCGTATCCCGACGCCCGTCGGCGGCGGCTCGTCGGAACGATGTGTGACAACAACCCGATGGCTTGGCTATCGATGGCCAACCGTTCGCCAAAATCCGGGAGGACCTGCTGGAGGCCGTCGATGACGGCATGAATTATCGTTTCGAGGTCCTCGCGGTGTTCCAGGCCGCGGCGCAAGAACCGCTTATGCGCCGAGGCCGAGAGGCCGGATCCGCTCAGTCCGACCATCTCCCGCAGTTGGCCATTGCGCCCCCGTTCGCGGCGCACGCGCTCAATGCCCGGATGTTGCCAGACGACGCCCGCCGGCACCGAATTCCACATGGCCCGTACGGGATAGTCGTTCCGACCGCGTCCGCGGTCGCGTTCTAAGGTGCGCGTGAGGGGAATCATCTCCAGCACCGATGGCAAACGCTCCCGGGCGCCTAGCGGCCTCAGGTCTTCCCAGGAAAAGCACATCGGTGGCGGTATAGTCGCCTGGCGGGCAGACCATGTGCTCGGAGACAACCCTGTGCTGGGAGAGTGCGACCAGTCCTAGAGAGCCGAAGCAGGCGTGACGTGATGAACCAGACCGGGCGCAACAGCGTCGCTCAGGCACGGCCGGAATTGAATAGGTCGACCAGAAGGGCGGCGATGATCGCCCGCCGTCGGACGGGGCGCGGGAAGCCAGATTGTTCTGGTGACCGCAAGCGGTTTGCAGCGCTTCCCGGGAAACGGGTCGGCAACCCCGCTGCAGAACCCGGGCGATGGGCCACCATGCCCGAGCGACGGCCATCGGTCTTGCCGATCGTTTCCCAAATCGAGTCCCGCCGAGTTGCGCAAGGTGGGCCCTGAGGCTCTGGCGTTCCTGGCGCATTGGGCCGCCATGACGGTTCCTCTCATATGGGTCACAACGGTTCCTGACGCGCAGGTCGGCGGCCCGCTCACATGGCATAGGCAGCCATCAATCAGTTTGTTACCAAAATCGGGCGTAAAGCCCCGGCGTTCACGCCTGGGGACCGTTCGTACCCGAAAGGGTATATCAGCCCGTTGGCCCGTGAGGGCCAAAAGTTTTTAAGGGTTTTTGCATTAG
>JAJZZA010000139.1 GCA_021797825.1 Bacillota bacterium
GATTTCGATTCCCATCGTGGACACCCTATTGACACTCAAATTCCAAGTCTTGAAATCGGCCTCTTAAATCGTCAATTGTCACACGTGAGGAGTATAGGAAAGTTGTGCTAGAGTCGTTCCTGCAACTTTCCTGTCATGAGATGGGCCATTTGGTTTGGCACCGCACGCTGCCAGGCTGGCCGTGTCTTGGCCGTGAAACCGGGAATGGTGAGGCCGCGTGAAAAGCCTCGGCCTGTCAGGGGGTGCTGGTGAACGCCTGCCGGGGAAAAATCATCAGCAATGTTCCCAACGAGTGCAAATTCGGCGGATTCGCCACGGGTTTCAGCATCGTGGGGAAGTCGACTTGGCCCGCTAGCGGGCCAAAGCGTGTCACCACCGGGCGCAGCACGGGCCAGGTGCCGATTATGCCGACGGCCACCCGGTTGCCCGACATGGGCACAGCCCAGGTCTGTTCGGCGGTTACCGGCACGGTCGGCCCGAGAACCAGGCATCCGGGATAGTCATGGGATTTGGCCAAGGCGGAAAGCGAGAGCGAGGCAACCGAGTGACCTTGGCGGAGGTATTGGCGGATAGCTTCCCACAAAAGGGTATAGGCCGAGAAGGCGGAGCGGGAGGCTGCGGCCGAAGGGGTCGGGATAGATGACGCCGTTGACGGCGGCACTGCATAAATCGTGGCGTTGGGGGTGACATGATGCGTCCAGCCAAAATGCCGTGCCCACTGAGCTACCTGCGGCCGACTGTTGCCCACGGCCACAATGGCATTGACACGGGTTACCGCCAGATAGGTGGACAGGGCTTGCCATACTGGACTGCAGTTGGGAAGCGCCCCGGCTCCCGCCATGCGCACAAACGGCCAGGAACTATACGGAACCGGAGGATTGGCCCCCACCACGCCTGCGGACATTTGAAACCGGTAGTGGCTTAACGCCTGATACGCCATGGCGGCGCCTTGATAGGTAAACGGGAAGATCAGGAGGCGAGGATGGGGAGGGAGCAGGGATTGGATGGCATGCCGCGACGAAAATAGGGACGGCGGGTTAAATGCCACCGTTGGATGCATAGCGGGACTGGGCCAGAGCGATATCCCCACCAACATAGCGACGGCGCCTCGGTAAACCGCCGAAATGGCGTGATCGGCAATAAAAAGACCAAGCAGCAGCGCCAAGGCCAAAAACGCGAAGATCATCAAACGGTCCGGAAGAGCATGCCGTAGCAATGGCAGATGGGTTGCCACCACCCAAGGCAATGGCACGGTAAAGTGTTTAAGAGGGAGTCCGGGTCCCATTGCGAACACCGCGGCCACCCAGAAAAAGATTGCCAGCGTGCGGCGAATCGGTTGGCGTCGTTGCCATTTTCGGCCGCTTAAAAGCCAAGCCAGGGCGGGCAATCCGACGTACCCGCCTTGCTCCACCAGTTGGCCGGGGAATAGACGGCTAATCCCTGTGAACAATGACCCGCCGATGGTAAGCCGGGTCGGGACCACCAGATTAAGTGGTGTGATGGCAAAACGGGCTGGGCTCAATCCGGATGGGGATCCGGGGTGCAAAATCATGTAGACAATGAGGGGCGAGACCAAGAAGGTTCCTAACACCCCCCCCGCCGCCAGCGCCGAGACCGTTCGCCACCAATTCTCGCGGCCGGCGGATTTCTGAAAAGGCCACGAGATGACGATGGCGGCTATAGCCATCACCCAGGTGGTGGCGAACAATTCGGACGACCACAAAAACTGTGCGGCCACTGCCCAGGTCACCATCAAAATGGTTAAGGATGCCGACCAGTCGCCTCGCCAGCGCTTTAGCGCGGCCAGCGCGATGGTGGGCGGCATGGCGGCCCACACCCAGTTGAGGTGGCCGCCGTCGAATTGACCCATCAAAAAGGGGGAAAACGCATAGACATAGCCGCCCAGCAATCCGGCCAGGGCCGAACCGCTTAGAGCCCGCACCAGCAAGAAGGCGGCGACCGCAGAAAGGGTCAGGCCCGCTATCATCGCCAGATTGTAGGCCGTCACCACTCCGACAGCGCGGGTAACGGGGAGAAAAGGGAGGGCGAGGCCGGGCACCGATGTGGTCCATGCCAGGTTGATACCGCTGGGTGCCCAGAGTATGGGGGTGGACATCGGGCTTGTTCCATGTGCCAGGGCATGCGGCCACCATCCCAGAAACCACATGAATAGATAGGGATCGTAGCCGCGTCCGATGGCCTGGTGGCTCCAAGGGCCAGGCAGAATCCGGGAGGTGAATAGGGACAAGCCGAGAAACCCGAGCGACGCGACAAGGGCGGGCCACCACCTGTGAAACCGTTTCGACCATCCGGATGCCGCCGGCAATGATGCCATGCCATCAGTCCTTGTCTACCCCGGCCAGGGGTTGCGTTGTGGTCATAGCGTTCGCCGCGGCGGGTACGATTCCCTGCCGATAGTAGAAAGGGCCGGCTAGAAAACCGGCGAGAGTCCGCTCCCCAACTGGTAGCGAGGGGCGCCGGGCTGGTTGGTGGCGGGATTGCGAAACGAAATCCGGCAGGAGGTGTTTGGGGGAAGCGTGGAACCGAGTCTGGGGTGTGCATTCGGCACCCCGTGCCGGGCTGCCGACGGGCTTGGCTGGGGATTGCGGCTGCCCGGACCGCTTACGCGATCCGGGTGCCGTTTCCGGTGGCGGGCGGCCGATTCCCTTTGCGTGCGATGCAGGGTTACGAGAGACTTTCGGCTTGGTCAGCCACCCTCACCTTTTGTTGTCCCATCAGGAAGAGGTATGTGACGAATGAGACGGCGAATCCCGAGAACCAGGCATAACTATAGAGCCACTTCAACGATGGCACCACCAGTCCCACCAGCGCGACCGCGATGCCGGCGGCCAAGGCAAGCAGTCCTTTGGGGTTAAAACCGTTTTGATACGAATAGAGCCCATTTATTCGGTAGAGATCGCTGATGGCGAGGGTCCTGTTTCGAAAGACCCAATAGTCTGCAATCAAAATGGCGGCTATCGGACCCAGAAACCCCGAGTAGATGCCCAACCAGCTGAAAATGTAGATATGCGGGTTGGACAGCAAGAGCCAGGGGCACATCAATATCCCGATAATGGCCGTGATGAGGCCACCCTGTTCAAACGACAGCTTGGGGAACATTTGGGCCAGGTCGTACGCCGGAGAGACAATATTCGCCGCCACGTTGACGGACAAGGTGGCGATGATGATGGACACCAATCCCATAAACTGCACCATGGGGCTGTGAAATTTGCCGATAAGCGCGACCGGATCCCAGATGGGCTGGCCGTAGAGCGCCATCGACGCCGAGGTAACCAGTACGCCGATAAGCGAAAACAACGCCATCGTGGTGGGAAGCCCGAGAATTTGACCCCACAACTGGTCGCGCTGGCTTCGGCTAAACCGCGTGAAATCGGGAATGTTCAACGACAACGTCGCCCAAAATGCGATAACCCCGGTTAGGGAGGGAATGAAGACGGCAAAAAAGCTTGGGAACGTCGTCAGGTGACTGGCCTGTGTCAGCATAGGACCCCAGCCGTGGGCGGCTTGATGAGCCCAGGCCAACAATAATATGCCCATCACCAGAACCAACGGGCCCGCCCACGACTCAAATCGTCGCACGGCGTTCATTCCGTGATAAATGACCCAGAGGTTTAGAAACCAAAACAGAAGAAACGTAATCCAGCCGCCCAATGTCAGGCCGATAAACGTTCCGCCAGAAGCCCAATGCGACCAGCCTGGCACCACCAAAGCCGCCAGCGAGTTGACCGCATCACCGCCGATGGCGGCATTAATGCCAAACCACCCCGCCGCCACCAATCCCCTGAGAACGGCTGGGATGGTCGCGCCGCTTAGGCCAAACGGGGCCCTGGCCAACACGGGAAAGGGAATCCCATACTTGGTTCCCGCATGAGAATTGAGCAGGATTGGAATCAGAACGATAATATTTCCCAAGATGATGGTGAGGATGGCTTCCCACCAGTTCATACCGAGTGCGATCAGGCCGGCCGCCAGCATGTAGGTGGCGACATTGTGGGACATGCCAATCCATAAGGTGGCGTAGTTGTAGAGATTCCATCCGCGTTGACTAGGCTCGGTGGGCATGAGGTCGGGATTGCTGAAGCGTTGACTGTCAACACTGTCCACCATCGCGTCGTTCCTCCTATTATGACAAGATTGTGAGTAACAATTCGATATTCTTCCATTGCGTGACCAACACCTTCATACTCCATGTAAACATTTTTCGACGATCATTATATAAACTGTCATTAACTGAGTTGAACACAACACCCACGCATTCCCCTGCTTCGACGATAGCGCAGAGGGGGGCAAGCGGGTGCGTCCGATAGGACGGATCCGTGGTGTCTTTGGATCAACCTGCAACATGCCCACAAAAAGCCGGTTGTGTTATCCTAATAAGAGAACATAAGTTCTGGGGAGGGGTTCGCGATGCTCAACGGCGACAAATTTCGCCTCGCGCCCTCAACAGTTCAGGAGCAGATCCTACTCCGGTGGATCGGGTGCCAACGACTGA
>JAJZZA010000140.1 GCA_021797825.1 Bacillota bacterium
CGACCAGCGAAAGCCCTAAGAAGCCGTGGCGCGATGAGCCAGGAAGCCCTGCTCGTGAGAGCAGGAATCCCCCGGATTTATCCGTGGGGAGAATGTCAATCCGCATGGCCTGTCTTGAGGAGTGTACCGCGTCATGGCCTGCGCTACCGACTGTAATGGAACCGAAAAGGGCAATAAGGTGCATATGATCATCTCAGGAGACTGGGAATTGTAACGTCTGAATATAGTCTACAGGTGGACTATTGTTCCGCAATTTGGTTCTCTTCCAAAAATAGCCATTGCGCTTGTCTTTATACCGTAATGGACGCAGGATTTGTGCAAGTGGTGCCGTCCTGATCGATCTCACCGGCCCATGGGGGAGCTTGTGCACAAAACACAGGCATACCTGGAGGAGCGCTACTGCCAGCAACTGACGCTAGGCGCGATAGCCAAGGCGCTGTACGTCGACCCACAATCCGGGGGTCCGGGTGACGCGCCGGGCAGCCCGATGGGTTATCGCCAGGCAGGTCGAGGTGTCCGCATCGGTCTCGCATCGTCCCCGCACGGGTCATAGCGCCGAAGGGGCCGAGGTCGGCGTGACACCGTTCGTCACGCTGTCCACGGGAGAACAAAGCGGCGGGCCGAAAGCGCTCCGAAAGGCCTTGCGCCGCAGGAAAATGCGGCAACGGGCCATTACCCGGAAACGGGAAGCGGCCAAAGAACCCCGCGGGCGGGTCGCCCTGGCGCCGATCCCCCAGGATACTGGCCTGCCGGTGAGCCCCCTACGCCCAACGGCCCCTTGGCGTGGGGGGAAGAGTCCTCGACGGAGCGCGCCTATTCGCCCGGATTGGCTCCACCAAACGGCCCCCCGTCGCTGTGGCAAATCCCGCCCGGGGCGGGGAACCGTTATCGGTTGCCGGGATGATGACGAATCCCCCTCGGGTGCCAGCCAGCGCCGATCACCGCTTCGGGCCAGTCTTCACGCGGCTGCCCTACACGGCAGACCGTGACGGCCCGCCAATCCTCGCCGCAGACCGCGGGTGTCCCCGGCGTCACCGCTGCCCGCTCCCATATGGGGGCTATCCGAACCCCGATCGCAGCTGAACAGATCGCGAGTGGCCCTGTCCAGCGGGTGCGATCGTTCATGACCGCGAGCAATGTAAAAACGGCTGGCACCCGAAACGGCCCTACCTGGGGCGATGCGTGCGGCAACAGCCGCCACGGGGTTCGGAGATCCGGCGCTTGATCGGGCGTCGGACTTCGCCGGGAAAGGCACGCCTGTCAGATCCGACGCGCGACCCGCTGGCTACCGGCCAGCGGCTTCGGGGCAGGCAGCAGTCGGGGCGCCCCATTGCGCACCGAGTTTATAGCAGACCGGATTGGCATTGATCTAGAGGCCCGATCAATTCTTCGGGACAGTCGGGCATTTCATCAAGAACCGTTTGCCTGGGTACAGGCTCATCCATGAACCGGGGAGCGTGAAAGGGGTTAGGGACAAGGTGCTAGGGATTCTCCGGGTGGACAGGCGGACGTTCGAGGGCTGTCATTTGATTTACACGGAACGGTTTTCAAACCGCGGTTGGGAACGCGCTGTTAGACATTCCCGTCGGCCAAGCCAAACGGTCCAGGAGACCGCTAAGGACGGTCTCCCAGGCCGTCGGAGCAAATCCGATCCCCTTCCTGATTCCGTGCCATCGTGTCGTTGGCGGAGACGGGAGTTTGACAGGCTACCGTGGGGGGCGGACCTCGACCGCGGGCGCTCTGGCTCACGTCCACACCGACACCGCCAGTACAAACAGAATCGTCACCAGCGTGTAGCCGATATAGGCATTGATATTCCCGTGGTGCATGCGCGCCAGCAGACGCGAAATGCTCCAGGCGAGGGCCGCGGCCGGAAAGAACAGGAGCCGGTCGACCACATAGGATTCGCGTAATTCGCGCCGGACCGCGGTATGGAAATGCGAGGCGACCACTTCCTCCCGATCGCTCGACTGCGACGGCGTCAAAATGGCCCGGAATATGACGGCAATTGGGTTGGAAAACCCCGTTGCCGTGTAGGCGGCGTCGCGCGGCAAACCGTCCAAGCTGCCCTGCCACGGCGGTTTTCTCGTCACCGCCCGATGCCTGGTCGCCACCTTCACCGCGCTCCCCAGGATCCCCAGCAACAGCGCGATCGCCAGCGCCAAATAAAACGGGGAACTGGCAAAGACCACATGGGGTGTCGGGATGGCGCTTTGGTGCACAAAGACTTCGCCAGGGCCCGGCAACACCCGCCGGCCGGTTTCCGCCCCGAGCGGTTTTAAAGCCGATACCAACACCGGCACCACGGTGCGAGGCGAAAAAAAGGCGGGAACCAGGCCCGCTAAACCAGCACCGCCACCCAGCGCCGCCGCCAACGGCGCCAGTTTGCTGCTGACGTAGGTCGGGATCAGACCCAAAATCAGGGACAGCAACGCCAGCGCCGCCATGGCCCACCGCAAGCCACGCCCCGCCTCGGTTGATCTCAGCGCAGCATCGGAACGCGCGCGCCCGAGAAAAGTCATCCCATAAAATTTGACAAAGGCGGTGGCCGCCAGTCCCGCAGTCAACGCCACCAGCACCCCGCTCAAGGCAAACCACACCTGAAATATCGGAGGCTTAAGGGCCACACTGCGGAGCAGGCTTTGTATAATCAGCCACTCGCTGACAAAGCCGTTAAAGGGCGGCAGGGCGGAAATCGCCATCACCCCGGCCAACACCATCACCGAGGTCCACGGCATGACCCGGGCCAGCCCTCCCAGATGATTCATGTCCAAATCGCCCGCCGCCTGATCGACGGCTCCGGCGCCTAAGAACAGCAGCGACTTATAGGTCGAATGATTGAGCGTATGGTAGAGCGCCGCAATCCAGGCGATAAATGCCAGCATCGGGAGATGCGCGGCCCTAAACGCCAGCCCGGCTCCCAGGGCCACGGTGATGAGTCCCAGGTTTTCAATCGAACTGTGCGCCAGCATGCGCTTAAGATGGTTTTCGGTGGTTGCGTACAAGATGCCGATGAGGGCCGAAACACTGCCGATGATCATAATCAATATCCCTTGCGAAACCTCCGACACCGGCAACAGCACCCCGTTGACCAAAATAATGCCGTAAATGCCCAAATTAAGAACCACCCCGGACAAGACGGCCGATGAATTGGCAGGGGCCGCGGGATGCGCTCGGGGAAGCCAGCTCATGCTGGGAAACAGTCCGGCTTTCACCCCGAATCCGAACAGCGAGCAGAGCACCACCGTCCAGCGCAGGGCCGGTGTCACATGAGCGCCCGCCACCCGTTGCATCGTCGCAAAATCGATGCTGTGCGCCGCGGCGATTAAGGGGAGCCAGGCCCCCAAGGTTATTAAGAATCCCGCCTCGCTGGCGCCCAACATGATGTAACCCGCCCGGGTGTTGCGGTCGTCGAGGTCGAGAAAGTTGACCGCCAGATAGCTGGCGACTGACATGATTTCCCAGGCGATCAGGAAGGACAGGACGTCCTGGGCCAGCAGCGTCATCGCCACCGCCATCATCAGCCCATGATAAACCACCGCAAAGAGCCGCAGGTTATATGTCCGTCCAAGGTGGCCCAGATACCCTGGCGAATACCAAGACACGGCGAAAAACACCACCCCGGCCACCAATAGAAAAAACGCCGACAGGCGGATCTCCCCAATCCGCAACAAACCGAATCCGGGCAATGACCACAAATTGTGGATCCAGGGACGCGAAAAACTGCCGAGTCCGCTCCATATGAGGGCTCCTGCCGCCAGCATGCCCATCGTTCCGCTAATGCCGGGGACGAGCCTCCGAGGCGCTGTCACCACCAGCCCAAGCGCGCCCACCCAAAAAACGAGAAAGACCAGAAAACCCGTCATCCCGCTACACCTCCCCTAACGAGCCGCTCGTCCGCGACCCCGCCATGACGAGTTGCAGAGCCTGCAAGATGGCTAACGGCGGCGGGGGACAGCCTGGCACCAGGGCATCCACCGGAATCACGTCGGACACCGGTCCGGCAACCGCGAAACTCGATGAAAAAACGCCTGCCGACAGGGCGCAAGTGCCTATCGCGACCACTCGCTTGGGGTCCGCCACCGCCTGGTAGGTTTCTTCTAAGGAACGTCGCATGGACACGGTCACGGGCCCCACCACCAGCAGGACATCGGCCTCCCGCGGGGTCGGGGTGAAGGCAATGCCAAACCGGTGCAGGCTGTAGACGGGACTGGCCAGCTGATGAATCTCGTTGAGACACGCTCCGCAATCGCCGGCGTCAACCACCCGGACATGGAGGGAATGGCGAAACGCCGACGGCATGCCCTCCGCTTTGACTCGCACCTGGGCTTGGCCCGCCTCCCAGTTCATGGTCGCCCGGGACTCGCGCCGACACCAGCCACATTGCACGCAACGCGCGTCGTCGACCACAACCATTCCCTCCTGTTCGCTTAAGGCGCCGGTGGGACAGATCGTGACCAATTGCGGATCGGAAACCCGGG
>JAJZZA010000050.1 GCA_021797825.1 Bacillota bacterium
GAGAAATGCCTGCGCCGGCATCGTAGATCCCATCCCTTCTGATTTGACGTCGTCTCTCCCGTCCCAGCGGACGTCCTCTGAACGCTCCTGATCGCGCTCCCCAACTATGTGCCGAATTCGAGACCGGGCGCGTAAGGCGCCCGCTCGCGGTTCTGCCTCCGGGCCCTGAGCATCGTCAGGATCAGATCACTCGCATACACTGGCCGGGGCGTTATCCCCACTAAGGTCTGCAGGATCCGAGGACACTCGCTGTCGGGCGAGTGCTTTCACTGTAACGCCGCACGCCGCGCTCCGCGCGCCTTAGCGCGGACTTGCTCCCGGGTCACTGCCCGAGCCCAGGCGAGCACCACCTCGCGCGAGGTGGTGGCCGGCTGGTCGCACGCGGCCCGAGTGACCACGAGTCCCCACTGCAGCCGCCGCGTCCTATGCAATGGGGGATGCACGAATCGGTACCCATATTGCCGGTCAGCCACGGATGGGCGCATGCGACATCCTCCTCAACCCGCAATTGGCCCGAGGGACCTCCGACGGCTTGGGGAGGGGGCTGGGTGTCGGTGCTCAGGGAACGGCACCGGTCATCGCACGCCATGGGGACGCGCGCTCAGGGAGCGATTGCCCGTTTACTCCACCAGTTCAAAGGGCCCACCGAGGAGGGGTTCCGTGCCTTTCTATCTCCCGCAGAGAGGTTGTCCCCATTGTCCACACCATCCACAAGGGGTTCCCCCCGCACCCCCTTCCCCAAGGACGACGGCGGCGGGTTCGCGCTTTCGCGCCCTTTTTTAACATACATAGGACATGCGAAAATGTTGCGGTGGGAACGGACATTATTCTCTGTAGGGCGGGCGCAACCCCAAAAATGCCAGGCGCTGTCCGCGATGGAATCTAGGTGACCGGTTTGAGGGTGGGGGCTTGCGGGGACGGCCGCTGGCTCAGGAGTTGGGGGACGGTCACAAACCGGTAGCGTTGGGCCGAGAGGATGTTCAAAATGGTGGCCAGGGCGGAGACGGTGGGCGCGCGATCGCCGCCTCCGTCATGCATGAGGACAATGGAACCGGGACGAATGCTGTGCAAAATTTTTTGGGCGATGACGTGTCCGTTGGTGTGCGCCCAGTCCCGGGTGTCGAGCGACCACAGTATGACCCGGTATCCGTGGCGGGAAAAAATGGCGAGCAGGGTTTGGCTGACATTGCCGTACGGCGGGCGGTATAACGGGGCCATGGGCAATCCCAGGCTGCGTACATAGGTTTCTGCCCGGTGCGCGTCCTGCCAAAGCACGTTGGCCCCGCTCCGATACAGGTTCAGGTGTTGCCACCCGTGATTGGCCAGCACCGATCCCTGGCGCGCGATGGCCGCCGCAACCTGGGGGAAGCGGAGCACTTCGCTGCCGAGTACAAAGAACGTGGCGTGCGCGTTGTACGTGGTGAGCAGTTGCAAGATTTCCGGGGTGTAGAGGGGGGAGGGGCCGTCGTCAAACGTGAGCGCCACCAGTTTGGGCGGGTTGGCGGGGGGCGCCGGAGGGTGGCTGCGGACCGGGGAATTGGAGACCAACAGGAAGGCCAGGCAGAGGATCGCGAGCGGCATCCATAGGAGGGCCCACCCATCCGTTCGCTTCATGGCATCCTGCCTCCGGTTCTCTGTCGTCCCGGGTATCCTACGCTGGGCCGCGCGACAATATGTGAAGGGGAGCAGGAATTTCGGCCACAGAGACCGAAGCAGTCTCCTGCGCAGGATCGGAAACGGCCGACAGGTTATAATCGGGGCGAATGGAGGAATACCATGCGGCATGTCGTCGGGGTCGCGCTATTGACGGGCTTTGCTGTGTTCGGCATGGTTGTAGGATGGGCACATCTCGCCGGGAACTTTCGACAGGCCGCTCCCCTTCTCTTTTTGGGCTGGGTGACGGGACTGGCCGGTCTCGCCTTGTTGACGGGCGCTCCGCGGGTGGGTCCGGTGTTTCGTGCGGGTTTGGTGTTGGCCGCCGTCGGTTTGGCGCTGCTTTGGGTGCCAACCGACGGGCAAGGCATTATGACGGGACTTCGAGTCGGGTATGCCGGAGCCTTGTTGGCTGCCGCACCGCGCCTGGTGCGGGTTTTGAGGACGGCTCGTGCCCGCCGCGAACCGCCTGCAATGGGCGCTGCTAATTCCCGGGATGTGCTGGGATGATGGACGATCTGACGCATCTTAATGCGCGGGGAGAGGCCCACATGGTTTCGGTCGGGGACAAACCGGAGACCTTGCGGAGGGCGGTGGCGGAGGGGGTGCTGCTCGCGTCCCCGGATGTTTGCCGCCGGGTGTTGCAAGGCGGAACGCCGAAAGGGGACGTGCTGGCCGTCGCCCGGGTGGCGGCAATTATGGCGGCGAAACGCACCGCGGAATGGATTCCGCTTTGCCATCCGATTCCGTTGACCGCGGTTACCGTGGACATTGTGGTGGAGAGCGATCGGGTGCGGCTGCGGGCGGTCACGGAGACGCGGGCGGCGACCGGGGTGGAAATGGAGGCCATGACCGCGGTGACGGCCGGGCTGTTGACCTTGTACGACATGTTGAAGGGGATTGACCGGAGTTTGACCATAACGGATGTGAAATTGTTGGAAAAATCCGGAGGCAGGTCCGGACACTTTATTCGGGAGTGACACTATGCAGTGGCGGATTGCGGTACTGACCAGCAGCGACGCGGGGGCTGCGGGAGAGCGGCAAGACGTGTCGGGAGCCATCTTGCGGGATGCGGCGGAGAAAATGGGAACCGTGCAGGCGAGTTGTGTGCTGCCCGACGATTATGAGCGGCTGCGCCAGCAAATCCTGCAATGGGTCGAGGCGGGCATTGATCTGGTAGTCACCACGGGCGGCACCGGGATTGGTCCCCGCGACGTGATGCCGGAAGTCACGGCCTCCCTGGCGGAGCGGTTGCTGCCGGGGCTGGCCGAGGCCATGCGCGCCGAGTCTCTGCGCCACACACCGTTCGGCATGTTGTCGCGGGGGCTGGCGGCGGTCCGCGGACAGTGCTTGATTGTCAATTTTCCGGGCTCGCCGCGGGCGGTGCAGCAACTGATTCCGGTGGTGTTTCCGGTTTTACCCCATGCATTGGCCTTGATTCACGGTCAAACCGCCCATGAAAAACCGCCGGATAACTAGCATTCCAAAGGAATCACCAGAAAAGCAGGGAATTTCGCCAATAGGCCGCTCGTCGTCAATTGTGAAAGTCATTTGACGAGGTGGAACCAATTGGGTAAACTGTTTTGTGGAAAGCCGTTAGCACTCAAGTCGATTGAGTGCTAACAACTCACATACCCGACAGGAAGGGGCCATGGGGGAATCACCTCTTTGAGCGCTATCAGGAAGCTTGGCTGATGGTGAAGGCCATCGCTTTGGCTGGCCGACCTGGCCCGATATGGTCTCGCGCCGAATGGCGGCGGCTCATCGGTTGCCGGCTCCAGAGGTCTTACGCGATCAGAGCCGGGAATGTTTCCGGGGTGATTTCCGCACCCAGATGCCGGCTGACAACCCCGAATCTCGGTTGTTGCCGAATCGGACATACTGGCGGTCATTAGGTTGGCTTCGGCCTTGCCTAAGCGTCCGCATCCTAGGGAGGAAACTGGCACTATGGCAAAACAGATGATTTACGAAGAAGAGGCCCGGCGCGCACTCGAACGGGGCGTTGACAAACTGGCCAATGCGGTAAGAGTGACGCTTGGACCGAAGGGTCGCAACGTCGTTCTGGAAAAAAAGTTTGGAGCTCCGCTCATCACCAACGACGGGGTCACGATTGCGCGGGAAATTGAACTGGAAGACCCGTTTGAGGCGATGGGTGCGCAATTGGTTAAAGAAGTGGCCACCAAGACCCAGGACGTCGCGGGCGACGGCACCACCACCGCGACCGTGTTGGCCCAAGCGATGGTTCACGAAGGTCTCAAGAATGTCACCGCGGGCGCCAATCCGATGGGAATCAAGCGGGGCATCGAGCGGACAGTGACGGTGGTGGTCGATGAAATCAAGAAGATCGCCAAACCGATTGAAGGCAAGGACGCGATTACCCAGGTGGCATCGATTTCCGCCAGCGACGACGAAATTGGCCGCTTGATTGCCGAAGCCATGGAAAAAGTCGGCACCGACGGCGTCATTACGGTTGAAGAGGCCAAGACCACCGGCACCACGCTGGAGACCGTGGAAGGCATGCAGTTTGACCGGGGCTACATTTCGCCTTACATGGTGACCGACACCGAAAAGATGGAGGCTGTCCTGTCCGAGCCCTATCTGCTAATTACCGACCGGAAGATCTCCGCCATTCAAGACCTGCTGCCGGTACTGGAAAAAATTGTTCAGCGCGGCAAACCCTTGGTCATTATTGCCGAGGATGTCGACGGCGAAGCCTTGGCTACGCTGGTGGTGAACAAACTTCGGGGAACCCTGACCGCGGTGGCGATTAAGGCTCCCGGGTTTGGCGATCGGCGCAAGGCCATGCTGGAAGACATCGCGATTTTGACCGGAGGCCAGGTGGTGTCCGAGGACATCGGTCTCAAGCTGGAAAACGTGACCCTCGATATGCTGGGCCAAGCCCGTCAGATCAAGGTGGCCAAGGAAGAGACCACCATCGTCGACGGTCGCGGCACGGACGGCGATATCAAAAAGCGCGTGCAAGTCATCAAGCGGCAGATTGAGGACACGACCTCCGACTACGATCGGGAGAAGCTGCAAGAGCGGCTCGCCAAGCTGTCGGGCGGGGTTGCGGTCATCCAAGTCGGTGCGGCTACCGAGGTGGAGCTGAAAGAAAAGAAACTCCGCATCGAAGATGCCTTGTCCGCCACCCGTGCGGCGGTGGAAGAAGGGATCGTACCGGGCGGCGGCACCGCGTTTATCCGCTCGTTGGCATCGTTTGACGCCATCCAGGTGGACGATGCCGATGAGAAAATCGGGGTCAACATCGTGCGTCGCGCCTTGGAAGCCCCGGTTCGTCAAATTGCCCACAATGCCGGTCTCGAGGGCTCGGTCATCGTGGACATGGTCAAAAAAGAGTCGGGAAACACCGGATACGACGCGGCGCATGGCAAATTGGTCGACATGGTGCAAGCGGGGATTGTGGACCCCGCCAAGGTCACTCGCAGCAGCCTGCAGAACGCGGCGTCGATTGCGGCCATGCTCTTGACGACCGAATGCCTGGTGGCAGACAAGCCCGAGAAGAAGGAAGCGGGCGGTGGCCCCGGCGGCATGGGTGGCATGGGCGGCATGGGCGGCATGGGCGACATGATGATGTAACAATCCCTTGGGATCCTCCCAAGCGGTCGGAAAGGTTGCCGGTTTTCATCGGCAACCTTTTCTTTTTGTGCTGCAATGGGCGAATATGGGGATAGGCGGAAATGCACGACAGGGCAGGAGGCGCGCCATGACGCAGTGGGGACTGGTGGGGGGATGGCTAATCCTTTGGTTTCTGGTGGGTGCCGTTCCGTTCGGCTACGTTCTGGGCAAGGTTATTTACGGCACGGATTTGCGGCAGTACGGCAGCCGCAACATTGGAGCCACCAATGCGGCGCGGACATTCGGGATGAAATTCGGCTTGGCGGTCTTGGTGATGGATGGGCTTAAGGGATGGGCGGGGGTCGTGCTCGCGATGCAATGGTTTCCACATGACGCGGTGATAATCGGGCTTACCGGCACGGCGGCGATGTGGGGCCATGTGTTTTCTCCCTTTTTGCGGTTTCGCGGCGGGAAAGGGGTTGCCACCGGATTGGGTGCCGCGTTGATGTTGGACTGGAAGACGGCTCTTTTGGCGGTGGCAGGATTTGCGGTGGTGGTGGTGCCGCTGCGCATCGTGTCACTGGCTTCCCTGGCCGGCATGCTGGCGCTGATCGTCTCTTTGTGGGCGCGCCATCATATGACATACCTTTGGGTCTTTGGTCTGCCTACGGTTGCGGTTTCGCTTTGGGCCCACCGGGCAAATTGGGTCCGGCTGCTGAGAGGACAGGAACCGCGATTTGGCCGTCGGACCCAATAGAAGAATTTATTGATGAGCGGATGGGAAAGGGAAACGATGGGAATGATATCGGAGGGAGAAATATTGCGCAAGAACCGGGGCCTAGGTAACCCGTAGGAGCCCCGGGCGCGCAGGGGAGGCGTCTCATTGGAAATTTCATTAAGCCAGTTAATTCAGATGGCTCCGGAAATGGCATCCGCACTGCGCGAGGAGGTCCGGGCGGGACGGCTGCCGGCACGGCGGCAGATGGGTGTGGCGGGGCGGCCGTATGTGGTGGAAGTGACCCATTTGGCGACCTCCGAACGCTCGGAATTTCGCGATTTGGCCGAACGGGCGGAAGCGGCGCCGTTGCCCCCGACCCGCCGTTCGCGCCGAAACCGGGGAGATTCGTCGCCAGAATTAGCGTTGGCGCCGGTGTGGCCGCTGGTGAAGATGATGGAATCACAACACGCCATGCTGCAGGATTTGGTTGGCGTCCTAACCGGCGAAATGCGCGGCCGGCGTGAGCGGATGGAACGCCACGAGAACGAAATTCAGGAGTTGTCTTATAAGCTCGGGCAGGCTCATCGCGAAATCGGGAATCTGGAACGAATCGTGGCCGACCGGTCGGGGCCTCCACGGCGAGAACAAGCCTAAGCGGCCGTCAAACCGGGTGGGGGGATGGTGGCAGAGAAATCCTGAGGGAGACGCTCTGGGCAATGGACGGCGCCGGCGCGGATCGCCCGGTGCTCCGGACGGCAAAGGACGCGGGTGGGAAGTGGAGATCGGGCGCGATTGAGACGGACTGCTGTCTGGGGCACGGCCCTGGGATGCTCGCAGGGCAGGTTTGCGTCGGGCAAGGGGAAACGCATACCCCTTGCCTGGCGGATTTTTTTGTTGAAATAGGGAAATTTCGGGGGTTTAAGCATATCGGTCCACTATCTTGCGTCGACTGATGTATCATGGGATGTGAGTTAGACCCTTGGACACACTCGGCAAGCACGAGGGATTGATGTTTCTGGGAGGTTTTTCTCACATGCTTTTCATTTCGCCGTAGAATCTTGTAAGATGGGGTTGACCGGACACCAGATAGGGGTAGGACACAAATGAAAGATGGCAATCAGGCGCTGTTTTCCATTGGGGTGGTAAAAGAGACCACGGGGTTAACCGAGCGCCGCATTCGATATTATGAAACCTTGCAGCTCTTGACGCCGCGCAGAACCCAGGGCAACCAGCGGCTTTATGGGCAGCAAGACATCGAGCGGCTGAAACACATTAAGCAGCTGCTTGATAACGGCATGTCCTTGCGGTCCGTTCGTGAGATTCTGAAACAAGAGGACGCGGCCTTGGCCCACCACCGGGAAGACGAGGTCGAGCGGGACGCAGAGAGCTATTTTTTGGGCAAACGCATAGCTCGCGGCGAAACACCCGGCCACGGCTCGCTCTATCCGCTGAGAAATCGTGCCGATATCATGCGCCGGCTGGAACGGGACGAGGACACCAACAAGGGGGATTAGGGTGCAAGCTCAATCGGGTGAACGGTTGGAGGTGCTGCTCTCCGCCAAGGAAGTGGCCACTCGGGTCGAACAGCTTGGGCGGCGGATTACGATGGACTATCAGGGGAGGCCCCTTATCCTTATCGGGATATTAAAGGGGTCCTTTGTCTTTTTGGCCGATTTGTGCCGGGCGATTGACCTGCCGCTGGCTGTTGACTTTCTGGCGCTGTCTTCGTACGGCGCGGCCACCAGGTCTTCAGGCATTGTCCGCATCCTGAAGGACCTCGACCATGCGGTGGAGGGTTTGCATGTGCTGGTGGTGGAGGATATTGTGGATACGGGCTTGACGCTGAATTACATATTCGGGCATCTGCGGGCGCGGGGAGCGCTGTCGGTCAAGATGTGCTCACTGTTGGACAAACCTTCGCGCCGTCAGGTGGCAGTTCCGCTGCATTACAAGGGATTTGAGATTCCCGACGAATTTGTGGTGGGATACGGCTTGGACGTCGACGAACGCTATCGCAACCTTCCGGACGTCTGCCGGCTAATCCGGTCGTAACCCCTCAAGGGGGCTCGCGACCGCGTCTGGGCGCGGGGCTATGCCGACCGTGACGGGAACCCGCAAGACCCTGCGTCGCGCCTTCCTCGAGGGTTCGCGGGGGAATGCATGGTGCGGCGGCCAGCGCCGGGTTCGACCGGGG
Organism: Bacillota bacterium; assembly: GCA_021797825.1. Lineage (GTDB taxonomy): Bacteria > Bacillota > Sulfobacillia > Sulfobacillales > Sulfobacillaceae > JAJZZA01. The sequence continues at coordinate 8,142 of JAJZZA010000050.1, forward strand.
AGCCAGTGCGGTCTGACGAAAGCATCCCGAATTTCAGGCAAAAGGAGCTAATCACCAACGTGACGGAGACCCGAGTGGTGGTCCTTGACTTCGGGGCGCAATATAACCAACTCATTGCGCGCCGAGTGCGGGAAGCGGAAGTGTTTTGCGAAGTGGTGCCGGGAGAGACTCCGCTGGACGAGATTCTAGCCAGGCAGCCGCGGGCGATTATCTTGTCGGGCGGTCCGTCCAGTGTTTTTGAACCGGGGGCACCGCGGGTCGACCCCCGCATATTCGATACGGGGATCCCGGTTTTGGGAATTTGCTACGGCATGCAGCTGATGGCCAAGGAACTGGGCGGGGTGGTTGAGCCGGCGCCTGAACGGGAATACGGCCGCACCACCCTGCTGAAATCTCAGGACACGCCGCTTTTGGCCGGTATTCCCGAGGCGTCGACGGTTTGGATGAGCCACGGCGACGTGGTCCGCGCGGTCCCTCCGGGGTTTTTGGCGTTGGCTGCGACGGGCACCACGCCTATTGCTGCGATGGCGGACCGTTCTCGCAACTTGTGGGCCGTGCAATATCATCCCGAGGTGCACCATACCCCGCTCGGGACCCGCATGCTGCGGAACTTTCTGTACCAGATTGCTGGGCTATCGCCTTCCTGGCGTCCCGCGGCGTTTATTCCGGAGGCGGTCACGGCCATTGCCAGCGCGGTGGGAGGCGGCCACGCTTTGATTGCGCTGTCGGGCGGCGTAGACTCCGCGGTGGCCGCCGCCTTGGCCGCCAAGGCGCTCGGCACCCGCCTGACTGCCATTTTGATCGATCACGGGCTGATGCGGGCCGGCGAGGTCAACGAGGTGGTGGCGGCCTTTCCCGAGTTGGATTTGCGCGTGATTGACGCAAGCGAGACATTTTTGTCGGCGCTTCAGGGGGTCACCGACCCGGAAAAAAAACGGAAGATTATCGGGCGGGAGTTTATCCGGGCGTTCGAACGGGCCACCGCCCTGGTGGGAGCGGTGGACGTCCTCATCCAGGGCACCGTGTATCCCGACGTGATTGAATCCGGCGGGAAAAATTCCAGCACCATTAAGTCCCATCATAATGTGGGAGGGTTGCCCGACGACGTGGGATTTCGGATTGTGGAACCGTTGCGTTGGCTGTTTAAGGACGAAGTCCGGCGGGTGGGGGAAGAACTCGGCATGCCGGCCGAATTGGTCTGGAGGCAACCTTTTCCGGGGCCCGGCCTGGCCGTGCGGATCGTGGGCGCGGTCACCCCGGAGAAGGTGGAGATCGTTCGCCAGGCCGACCGCATTGTCCGCGAGGAGATTCGGGCGGCAGGCCTCGAGCGTCACATTTGGCAGGCGTTTGCCGTGTTGCTGGATGTCCGCTCGGTTGGCGTGATGGGCGATGGGCGAACCTATGGGCACCCCATCGTGGTGCGTGCGGTGGAAAGTCAGGATGGGATGACGGCCGACTGGGTCCGTCTGCCCGAGGGGCTGCTGGACCGGCTGGCGAGCCGGATTGTGGGGGAAGTGGCGGGTGTGAATCGCGTGGTTTACGACCTCACGTCGAAGCCTCCGGGAACCATTGAATGGGAATAACCCCGTGCTGGCGTCCCGGTTCTATGCGCAATCGTGGCCGCAGCAAGCCGGGCTACTCGACACGTCCGAACGTTTTATTTACAATACTCTTGGATTGTTCGGGATGGGACAGTGTGTCCAAGCGGGCCGAGGATCTGGCGGGAGGCAGCATCCATGATTGAACGGTATCAACGGTCTGACATGCGCCAATTGTGGTCTGACCAACATCGCTACAATCGCTGGCTGGCCATCGAGATTTTGGCCGTGCAAGCCTGGGAAGAATTGGGGAAAATCCCCCGGGGCGTGGCCGGGCGGCTTGGTGCGGCCTCGGTCGATCCGGCGCGGGTGGCCTATTACGAGGCGCAATATCATCACGATGTGCTTGCCTTTATTTCCGCCGCGGCCGAAACCGTGGACCCGGAGGACGGCAAGTACATTCATTTCGGGTTAACGTCGACGGACGTAGTGGACACCGCGCTGGCTTCCTTGCTGGTAGAGGCGCTGGGCCACATTCGCCGTGGCCTGGATGCGTTGCTGGAGGCGACGAAGCAGCAGGCGCTGAGCCACCGCTATACCCCGATCATGGGGCGAACCCACGGGATGCACGCCGAACCCACCAGTTTTGGTCTCAAGTGCGCGCTGTGGTGGCTCGAGTTGCAACGCGACCGGGACCGCCTGGATCGGGCGATTGCGACCATCGGGGTGATCAAAATCTCGGGCGCAGTGGGAAACTACGCCAATATTCCGCCGTTTATCGAGGAATATGTGGCCAGGCGGCTTAACCTCAAGCCGGCTCCCTTGTCGACGCAAGTGCTGCAACGCGACCGTCACGCGGAGGTTGTCGCCGCGCTGGCCATTCTGGGGTCGACGCTCGATAAGATGGCGACGGAAATCCGGCATCTGCAGCGCACCGAGGTGGGCGAACTGGAGGAGCCGTTTGCCGAAGGGCAGCGGGGGTCCTCCGCTATGCCGCATAAACGCAATCCGGTCAAGTCCGAACAGATTTCGGGGCTGGCGCGCTTGCTGCGCGGTTTCGTGGTGCCGGCGCTGGAGGATATCGTCTTGTGGCACGAGCGGGACATTTCGCATTCCTCGGTGGAGCGGGTCATGCTGCCCGACGCCACCGCGCTGGCCGATTACATGCTGGACCAAATGACGCGGATTATGCGCGGCTTGGTGGTGCGCACGGATCGCATGGCCGCCAATATCGAAAGCAGCGGCGGACTGGTGTTCTCCGGCAAGGCGCTTTTGGCGCTGGTTGACGCCGGCCTGACCCGCGAAGCCGCGTACAAGATCGTACAGGAACACGCCATGGCGGCGATAGCCGATCCGCGACGGCCCTTTGCCGAGCGGCTGGCGGAGGATTGGGAGGTCACAAGCCGCCTGTCCCGCGGGCAGGTTGAGGAGCTGTTCGCGGTGGAGCCCTATCTGAGCGCTATTGACACCATCTATCGGCGAATCGGCTTGGACGGCTAAAGGGGAGAGGAACAGATGCAGGAGCGTCTTTTGTACGAGGGAAAGGCCAAACGGGTGTATGCCACCTCCGATCCCCAGCAGGTGGTAGTGGAATTCAAGGACGACGCCACGGCCTTTAATGGGATGAAACGGGGCCAGATTGCCGGCAAGGGAGAAGTCAATGCCGCCATGAGCGTGCGGCTTTTCCGGTTGCTGGCCGACCACGGGATGGCGACCCACTTTCGCCAACAACTGGATGCCCGGCGGTTGCTGACGGACTATCTGCGGATGGTGCCGCTGGAAGTGGTGGTCCGCAATCGCGTGGCGGGGTCGCTGCAGAAACGGACCGGTCTGCCCGAAGGGACCGAGTTGGCGGAGCCGGTGGTGGAGTTCTACTACAAGAACGATGCGTTGGGCGATCCGTTGCTTAACGGGGACCATATTCGCATTTTACAACTGGCCAGTCCGGATCGGGTTGCCCGCCTTAGAGCCGACGCGCTCGGCATTAATCACGTGTTGACCGGTTTTCTCGCGGACCGCAAGCTGCTGCTGGTGGATTTCAAGCTCGAGTTCGGCATGGTGGACGATGTGCTCAAACTGGGTGATGAAATCTCTCCGGACACGTGTCGTTTATGGGACCGCGACAGTCTCACCAAACTGGATAAGGACCGGTTCCGACAGGATTTGGGGGATGTGGAAGGCGCCTACCAGGAAGTCTTGCGCAGGGTGCTCTCCTGATGCGATACCGGATTGCGGTGGAGGTTATGCTCAAGCCGGCCATTTTGGATCCGGCCGGCCAGGCCACGGAAGGCATCTTGCAGCAGATGGGATTTTCGGCGGAAGACGTGCGCATCGGCAAGCGCATAACCGTCGAGACGGAAGCGGACTCGGCGGCGGCGGCGGAAATCGCCGGGCGCCAAATGGCAGAAAAGCTGCTGGCCAATCCGGTCATGGAGGATTTTTCGGTGTCGGTGGTGGCTCTATGACGGTGGGGGTTTTGGTCTTTCCCGGCTCCAATTGCGATTGGGACACGGTGCATGCGCTCGAAGACCTAAAAACCGAGTGTCGCACCATTTGGTATACCGAAACCGATTTGCGCGGGCTGGACCGGGTGATTCTGCCAGGCGGGTTTGCGTACGGCGACTACCTGCGCAGCGGCGCCTTGGCGGCGCACGCGCCGGTGATGGCGGCGCTTGAACGGCGGGTGGCGGAAACCGCCCTGCCCGTCTTGGGGATTTGCAACGGGTTTCAGATTCTGTGCGAGCGCGGCTTGCTACCGGGTGCGCTGCGCAATAACGCGAGCGGGCAATTCCGCTGCAGTCTGGAAACGGTGCGGGTGACGGCGGCGCATCCGCTTTTTCCCGGACTGGCGGCGGGCACCCTGCTGCGATTGCCGATTGCCCACCATGAAGGGTCCTACACCGTGCCCCCGGGCGGGCTGGGCGCTTTGTTCGAACAGCAGCAGGTGTTTTTGCAGTATGCGGACGCGGATGGCGTGGTGCAAGCCTACGCCAACCCCAACGGCTCGGTGGCCAACATCGCCGGGGTCAGCCGGGGCTCGGTGGTCGGCCTGATGCCGCATCCGGAACGGGCCATGGAATCCTATCTGGGCTCGGCCGATGGCCGGCGGTTGCTGTCATCCTGGCTGGAGGGAGGGATGAGGCATGGAGCCTAGCGCAGTCGGCTTGACCGAGGCGGAATACCAAACCATTGCGGATCTTTTGGGCCGCCAGCCCAACGACCTCGAGCTCGGCCTGTTCGGGGTGTTGTGGTCCGAGCATTGCAGCTACAAGAGCTCCAAAACCCTGCTGGGCTGGCTGCCGCACGAGGGCCCCGCGGTGGTGCAAGGCCCGGGCGAAAACGCCGGGGTGGTCAGGCTGAACGATGCCTGGGACATTGCCTTTAAAGTGGAGAGCCACAACCATCCCTCCTATGTGGAGCCGGTGCAGGGAGCGGCCACCGGAGTGGGCGGCATTATCCGCGACATTGTCGCCATGGGCGCCCGGCCGCTGGCGTTGGCCGATTCGCTGCGGTTTGGGCTCGATGCCGCCAGCCGCCATTTGCTGGCCGGGGTGGTGACCGGGATCGGGCAGTACGGCAACGCGATTGGCATCCCTACCGTGACCGGCGAAGCATCTTTCGGGCACTCCTACCGCAAGAATCCTTTAGTCAACGTGCTATGTCTGGGCATCCGGCCGACGGGCCGCACCATCGGCGCGGGCGGCGCCCGGCCGGGCGATCAGCTGATTCTGCTGGGACAAAAGACCGGGCGCGATGGCATCCATGGCGCCAGTCTCTTGGCGTCGCAAGACTTTGGCGCCGAGGCCGAAACGATGCGTCCGACGGTTCAGGTGGGCGATCCGTTTATGGGAAAACTGTTGATGGAGGCGACTTTAGCGGCGGTTGCAAGCGGCCGCCTGAGCGCGGTGCAGGACCTGGGGGCCGCCGGGCTGACGTCGTCCATTGCGGAACTCTGCTACCGATCCGGCGCGGGCGCCGATCTCTGGCTGGATCGGGTGCCCTGCCGGGAAACGGGCATGACGCCTTACGACATCATGCTGTCCGAAACTCAGGAACGCATGCTGCTGGTGGCGGCCGTGGGCGAGGTCGACGATTTACGGCGGCTGGTGGACCATTTTGAGATCCCGTTTACCGTGATTGGCCAGGTTGTGGCGACAGACCGGCTGACCGTGTGGTTTCACGGCGAGCGCGCGGCCGAAGTGGCGCCCTCTTATCTGGCGGGGGCCTGTCCGCGGCGTCCCTTGGCCGCGGAATTGAGCACTGCCGTCCGCCAGCCGGTGGCGGCGGACCCTTCCCCAATCCCGCTGACATTTGAGCCGGATTGGTTGTTGCAGGTGTTGGCCGCTCCCGATTGCCGGGATCGGGAAGCCATCTACCGGCAATATGATTCGACGATTCAAACCAACACCACCCAGGGCCCCGGGCATGACGCGGCGGTGCTGCGTGTGCGCGGATCCGCCGAGGGCATCTGTCTGGCGGTCTCCGGCCCCGGACGCTGGGCGGCCCGCGACGCCTATGCGGGAGGTGCCGGGGCAGTGTCCCGGGTGATCCGTCAACTCGCCACCCAGGCCGCCTCGCCGCTCGGGCTGACCGACGGCATCAATGCCGGCAACCCCGACAGGCCCCAAGAGTTCCGGGCTCTCGCCGCGTTGCTGGCGGGCATTGCGGACGCCGCCCGCGCCTTGGACACGCCCGTCACCGGCGGCAACGTCTCGCTGCACAATGAGACCGACGGTGAGGCGATATGGCCTACCGCGGTGATTGGGGGGGTTGGCCGCCATTTTCGGCCGTTGCAACCGTACCGCGACGCGTTTCTGCGGGTGGGCGAGCGTGTCTACCTTATCAATCCCGATCCGGCTCCTAACCTGGGAGGCAGCGTGTTGGCCGGGTTGCTGGGCAATTTGGGATCCTACCCGCGCCCTGACCTTCCGCGCGACGCCGCTTGCTATCGCTTCCTCGCGGAGATGCTGCGGGCGGGCATCGTGACCGCCAGCCGGTCGGTGGGGGACGGGGGCGTGTTGACCGCCATCGCCCGCATGGCGATGGATTCCCCCTCCCGGCTGGGGGTGCGGCTCTTCTTGCCAGCCGACGGTCTCGGCGCGCGCGGGTTTGGGGAAGGGTCGGGTCAAGTGGTGGTCACCGTCGGGGATGGGGAGCGCCTCGAGGGTGACGCCGATCGGGCGGGGGTTCGCGTGCTGGAGATGGGCATTGTGGTCGCCGACGCCGCGGTAAGCTTGGAAGCCGGGCACTCCTACCGCTGGGACATCAGCCGCTTGCGGCGGGCCTGGCGCGGCGTACCGGGGGAAGGAGAAGCCTAAATGGCCCAGGAACTCCACGAAGAATGCGGCGTGTTTGGAGTTTGGGGAGATGAGCAGGCGGCGCTTAAGAGCTATTGGGGAACTTTTAGTCTGCAACACCGGGGACAAGAGAGCGCGGGCGTGGCGGTTTTGCAAGAAGGGCAGATTACGGTCGACAAAGGCATGGGGTTAGTTGCGGAAGTACTAAACCCGGAAGGTCAGGCCAGACGCCCCGGCCAGGCCGCGATTGGACATGTGCGCTACTCCACCACGGGCGAGTCCTCGGAATATAACGCGCAGCCGTTGGTGATGCGCACGCGCTTTGGTCCGCTGGCGCTAGGCCACAACGGCAATCTGGTCAATGCCGACGAACTGCGCCAGGCGCTCGCCGCGGACGGGGCCATTTTTCAAGGCACCAGCGACAGCGAGCTCTTGGCCCACCTGATCGCGCACAGTGGCCAAACCACCCTGGACGGTGCCTTGGTCGAGGCCTTACGCCGGCTAAAGGGCGGGTATGCGTTTTTGGTGTTGACCGCCGAGGCGTTGTATGGGGCCCGCGATCCGCATGGCATCCGTCCCCTGGTGTTGGGCCGCAACGCCGCCGGGGCGTGGCTTTTGGCCTCCGAAACCTGCGCCTTTGACACCGTGCATGCCGAGTGGGTCCGCGATGTGGAACCCGGAGAACTGATCCGTATCGATGACGCCGGCATGACCTGGCGGAGCTTTGGCGATCAGCCGCGCGCGCGCGCGTTGTGTGCGTTTGAGGTGGTCTATTTCGCCCGGCCGGATTCGCGCGTCGACGGTCAGAGCACCCATCTCGGACGCAGGCGGCTGGGACAAATCCTGGCCGAGGAAGCGCCCGTGGCGGCCGATGTGGTGGTGGGCGTGCCGGATTCGAGTTTGCCCGCGGCCATGGGGTATGCCGACGTCTCGCGGATTCCGTTTGATTTCGGTTTGGTGAAAAACCGGTATATCGCGCGCACGTTCATCGCGCCCAATCCGGCTGAACGGCAGTCCAGCGTGCAACTGAAACTGTCGGCGGTGCAAGAAGTGGTCAACGGCAAACGGATCGTGTTGGTGGACGACAGTCTCGTGCGGGGCACCACCTCCCGTCACATTGTCCAACTCTTGCGCCGGGCCGGAGCGCGGGAGGTTCACATGCGCATCGCCTCGCCGCCGTATACCGATCCCTGCCATTATGGCATCGACACCTCGCGCGCGGGGGAATTGGCGGCCCGCAACATGTCGCTCGACCAGTTGCGGGACATGGTGGGCGCCGATTCGCTGGCGTATCTGTCGGTAGCAGGCCTGACCCGCGCGCTGGGCGGGGGCGGGTGGTGTCAAGCCTGTTTTGGCGCCGGATACCCCGTTCCCGTGCGCCTGGAGGAAGGAGGTCGCCCTCATCAATCCGAAAAAACCTTTAACCTATAGTGAGGCAGGCGTCAGCATCGACCGCGGCAATCAAGCCGTGATGCGCATTCGACCGCTGGCGGAGACAACCCGCCGCCCGGAAGTGGTGGCCGGCATCGGGGGATTCGCCGGGGCTTTTCGCGTCGACCAGCCAACAACGGTCTTGGCGGGGACGGACGGCGTCGGGTCGAAGATTCTCATAGCCCAAGCTTTGCATCGCGACGAGACGATCGGCATCGACTTGGTGGCCATGAATGTCAACGACGTCTTGGCGGCGGGGGGAGAACCCCTGTTTTTCCTCGACTATCTGGCAGTGGGCCATCTTGACCCGCAGCGGGTGGCGATTTTGGTCTCCGGGGTGGCGGAGGGATGTCGCCAGGCCGGATGCGCCCTCTTAGGCGGCGAGACGGCGGAGATGCCCGACCTTTATGGCGAACAGGGGTATGACTTGGCGGGATTCGTGGTGGCGCGCCAGTCCTATGCCGCAACCCCCGCCCAACCGGGAGACCGGATTGTGGGGGTGGCGTCATCCGGTTTTCATGCCAACGGCTATGCGTTGCTGCGCGCGGTGGTGCGGCGCGCCGGACTCGATTTGAGCGCGCGCTATCCCGCTACCGGGGAGCGGACGCTGGGCGAGACGCTGCTGACCCCGACCCAGATTTATGTCCGCCCGGTCATGGCCTTATGGCCCGCAGCCACGGTGCGGGCGATGGCGCACATCACGGGCGGAGGACTGGTGGAAAACGTGGGCCGTACGCTGCCCGAGGGGTTGGGTGCCCAACTCGAGGCCGCCCGCTGGCGTCGCCCGGAGATTTTTGATTGGTTTCGCGAGATCGGAGAGGTTGCCTGCGACGAAATGTACCGCACGTTTAATATGGGGATAGGATTTACCTTGGTGGTGCCGCCCGCGGCGGTGGCGGATACCATCCGGCACTTTGCGCAGCACGCGCTCGCGGCCTATGAGATCGGGGAAGTTGTGGCTGAGCCGGGGGTGTCGATCACGTGAGATGGGCGGTTTTGGTTGGAGGCGCCGGGACCAATCTGCGAGCTATCGTGGAATATGGCTTTCCCGTCAGCCTGGTCATCTCCCACCGCAAACGGGCGGGCGCGCTGGCCATCGCCGCGGAGTTTGGCTTGCCAGCCGAAATCATCGCGCCCAGCGCCTACCCGGATCGGGGAGCCTACGACCAAGCGCTGCGCGCCGTGCTGGGGGCTTATCGCATCGACGCGATGGCGCTGGCGGGTTTTATGCGGTGGCTGCATCCCGAGACCATCGCGGCTTTTCGCAACCGGATCGTCAACATTCACCCCTCGCTGTTGCCGGCCTTTCCCGGACTTCACGCAATTGAACGAGCCTATGCGCACGGGGTGCGCTGGACGGGGGTGACGATTCACTTCGTGGATGAGGGCGAAGACACCGGCCCGATAATCGCCCAGCTGCCGGTGCCACGCCAGCGCGACGATACGCTTGACGCACTGGCGGAGCGGATTCACCGCGCCGAGCACGGCTTGTACCCGCGAATTCTCTCCGCCCTCGATCGGGGAGAGGTGGTGGTCGAGGCGGCGCCCGAGGCGGAACGCCCGCGGGTGTTATGGAAAGGAGCGCACAGCGCATGGAGCATTGGGCACTTTTAAGCGTCAGCGACAAGACCGGACTTGAGCAACTGGCCGAGTGGCTGCTTGAACAAGGCATCGGTTTGCTGGCCAGTGGCGGCACCTACCGGTATTTGCGGGAGAAAGGGATGGCCGCCCGGCCACTGGAAGACCTGACCGGGTTTAGCGAAATGTTGGGGGGGCGGGTAAAGACCCTGCATCCCCGGATCTATGGAGGACTCTTGTCTCGCGAAACCCCCGAGGATCAGCGCGACCGCCACGTGATGGATGCGCCCCTGATTGACCTGGTGGTGGTCAATCTATACCCGTTTGCCGCCCGGCTCAACACGGGTGCCGGCGAGGCTGATTTGGTCGAAGAAATTGATATCGGCGGAGTCTCCCTAATTCGGGCGGCGGCCAAGAATTTTGAGCGGATGACGGTGCTGGTGGACCCTGGGCAATATGCCGCCTTTATGGAGCGGCCGCTGGCCGAACATACCCGAATGGACCGGTTGGCGTGGGCGCGCATCGGGTTTCTGCATGTTGCCCACTATGACGCGTTGATTGCCGGCGCCATGAGCGAGTGGAGCGGTGGACCGGCACTGACCGATCCCTTTGTGCTGGCGGGCGCCGCCTGGGGTGAATTGCGATACGGGGAAAACCCCCATCAGCCCGCCGCTTTTTACGCGCGGCCCGGAGGCCGGGGATTTGCGGGGGCGGTGCTGCACCAGGGCAAGCGGCTATCGTACAACAATTACGCCGATGCGGACACCGCTTGGGGCTTGGTCAAGAGTTTCGGGGATCCCGCGGCAGTGGCGGTCAAACATCAAAACCCCTGCGGGGTGGGGTTGGCCGAAGAGCTGGCGGACGCGTATCAAAAGGCCCACGATGCCGATCCGGTGTCCATTTACGGGGGCATCGTGGCCCTAAACCAGGAGGTGGACGCCGCGACCGCCACCCTCTTGACCGCCACTTTTTTAGAGGTGGTGGTAGCGCCGGGATACACGGCCGAAGCGCTCGCGGTTTTTTCGCGCAAGAAGAACCTGCGGGTCCTGACTATGCCGAAAGAGTCCGGGCAGCCATTGGACATTCGGGCGGTGGACGGGGGTTTTTTGGCGCAGGTCCGCGACCGGCAGGGGGTCGAGCTAGAGGCTTTTCGGCACGTCGGCGGACCGGCTGCCGACTGGTCGGCGTGGCGGCGTGATGCCGACCTGGCCTGGCGCACGGTGGCGGCCGTCAAATCGAACGCGATTGTGGTGGCGCGCAACGGGGCTACCGCCGGGATCGGAGGCGGGCAGACCAATCGCATCGATGCCGCCAAGCAAGCCTTGGAGCGGGCTGGCGAGCGCACCCGGGGGGCCGTGCTGGCGTCCGACGCATATTTTCCGTTTGGCGATGTCATGGACGAGGCGCAGCGCTGGGGAATCGGGCTTGTGCTGCAACCAGGCGGTTCGGTGCGGGACCAGGAGAGTATTGACCGGGCCAATCAGTACGGCATCGCCCTCTACTTTTCGGGCGAACGCCATTTTCGACATTAATCCCGAAGGAGGAGGGAGGTGTTATGACAGAGGCACTGCGGGATGTGCTGGTGGTGGGCGCGGGCGCGCGCGAACATGCGATATTGTGGGGACTGGCCAAGAGCCCGGGGACCGGGCGCCTCTACGCGGCACCGGGCAATGCCGGCATGGGCGAACTAGCCACGTGCCTGGGGTTTGGGGGCGTTGACGAGATTTGCAGATGGGCGGCAGACCGCAAGCTGCTGGTTATTATCGGCCCGGAGGCTCCGTTAGCCGAGGGACTGACGGATCGGCTGCGCATGGCCGGCCAGGCTGTGGTGGGCCCGAGTCAGGCCGCCGCCCGGCTGGAGAGCAGCAAGCAGTATGCCAAGGGCGTGATGGAACAGGCGGGGATCCCGACCGCCGACGCTATTACGCTGCGAGACTATGACACCTTGGTGGATGTCATCGCGCGGGAAACCGCCTGGCCGCATGTGCTGAAACAAAGTGGCTTGGCGGGAGGCAAAGGGGTGGTGGTTGCCGCCAGCGCAAGCGAGGCCCGGGCGGTCGCTGATCGTTGGCGCGCGCAGGGTTTTGATTTTGCCGGCGGCGTGCTCTGGGAGACCTGTCTGGTCGGTCGCGAGGTTTCGGTGCACGTGGTGACCAACGGTCGAGAATACGTGTGGCTGCCGTTGACGCAAGATCATAAACGGTTGACGGCCGACCCCTCCTCGCCCAACACGGGGGGCATGGGCGCCTATGGTCCGGTGGAAGGGTTGAGCGGGGATACGGTAAAGCGCATCAACCGCGAGGTGCTGGACCCGCTGATGCAATTTTTGGCCAGTGAGGCACTGGATTACCGGGGCGTGCTGTACGTGGGACTGATGCTGACCGGCGACGGTCCCAAGGTGCTGGAATTCAACGTGCGGCTGGGCGATCCGGAAGCCGAGGTGTTGATTCCGCTGTTGGATGTTGACTGGCGCGCGTGGTGGTGGGAGATTGCTCAGGGCCGGCTGCCGGCCAACGAGCTGACCGCGGCCGGGCGGCACGCGGTGGCGGTGGTGATGGCCGCGCAGGGCTATCCCGACCATCCCCGGCGCGGGCAACCGCTGGCCATTCCGGGTGATTTGGGTCCAGACACGATGATTTTCCACGGGGCTACCCGTCGGGATGCGACCGGACTGTTGGCCGATGGCGGGCGGGTGCTGACCGTGGTGGGGATGGCCGCATCGCGCACTGCGGCGCGCGATCTGGCTTACCGGGCCGTGTCGGCGATCGAATTTCCGCATCATCAGGTCCGTCCCGATATCGCTGCCAACGATTGCCGGGAATAGGAATCGGCAACGGCGGCACACTTTCCGCCGAGAGAATGGCGGGAGGTGTCATCATGGGGATGGCGCGTCAGGGAGCATCGGTGGTCATTGGCGTCGCCATGGCGTGGTCGGTGGCCGGCTGCAGTGTATCGCTGGGGGCTCCCGCTTCCGAGCACGGGAGTTCGGCCGCGACCCACCAATCCGGCGGTTCGTCCGGCGGGTCATCATCGTCCAGCGGATCCTCGGGGGGCTCCGCGTCGGGTTCGGGTTCATCCGGGTCAGGAGGAGCTTCCGGCTCACCCCCGTCCCTGGAAATTCAAAAAGCCGTGCGGGATGAACTGGAGACCCCCAAAATGCAGAAGATGATCGCGGACTCCCTGGCATCCGCCCAACTGCAGCACGTGCTGATGACACCCGCCGGTCAGACCGCGGTGGAAAAATCGGTAATGATGGTGCTGTCCAGTCCTTCGGTTCAGACCACTTTGGAGAGCGACGTGCAAAAAATGCTAACGTCTGCCAAGGGATCGTCCGCCTTGGAACAGGCGGTGAAAACCAGTCTAATGAAAATGCTCAGTTCCTCAAGCTCGTCCTCGGGGGGATCCGGGTCGGGCTCGGGTGCGTCTTCCGGTTCAGGCGGCTCGTCTTCTGGATCGGGCTCGGGCTCGGGATCGGGAGGTTCGGGGGGCGGTGGCGGCGGATCCGGCGCAACGGGCGGGTAGCCGCTGACCATCAACCGGACATCGTGGCCGGTGGGGGCGGCCTTGGTCGGCGGTGAACCGGTTGCGTCCGCGCGGTTGGGGGTGTGCGGTCAACGGATTTGCCCATCGTGATAACAAATCTGGCATCAGCTTCTGCCGCGCACCACGGCTTAGGGCCGACGGCGGACGCACTCGCCGGGCCCACCGATTCACCCCTTGCGGCGAGTGTCATGCCGGAGGGGGATTGCGGCTCGGGAACGCTCCCGCGGCTGTTGCCCAGCCGTTCGGCGATTAGGCGAAAACGGCGGGCCGCCGTCTGCCGTCGACGCGTGGCACGCAACTCCGGCGGCGCAAACGGTCGATGACAGGCCCAAGCCCTAAGTACTGAGCGAAACGAGAAACGGCAGGTCTCACCGCCAGGGCATCCGCGGCGACAGGGCGGGCAAGGCGCTGGGGAAACAGGAGAAACCCTTAAACCTCACGAGCTGTTCGCCAGCAGTCCTGTACCCGGAACGACGGTATACCCGCATATGCGCTAAATTAAGACCCTCGAGTCGAATTGGAGTCTCCGCTTGCGTGGGCGCTCATGGAGTGCTTTGGTCCACGTCTGCGATGGGACCCGCCAATCCGTCAGATCGACCAGGCCCTGGACGATCATGCGGAGATCCTGCCAAATCAGTTGGGAAATACGCCAGACGGCGCTGGATGTCGGTCTGGACGGGAAATCCATAGGGGGAAAAATCCGGACCTTGGGTCCGGATAGCATCCACCATGATGGTGCCCAACAACTTGGCCAAGAGATAGGTTTGCGCTAAATCGGGGTCGAACGCGCGCAATTCATCGATGTGGAGCAAACTTTCTAGGCGTTTAAAGGCGCTTTCAATCTGCCATCGCAGCCGATATAACTTGAGGATTTCGGCGGCATCCGCCGCCGTTTCTGGCAATGTGGTCAAGATGAACACATAATCGGCCGCCTCCAAGGTCTCTTGGGCGACGGGGTAGCCGTGATCGCGGGCATCCTTGCGGGCCTTCCGGCGGGCCTGTTCGGCTGCGTGTAGGGATTTGCGCACGGCCACAATGCGGACCTGCAATGTCGGCCGGTCTTTCGTCCCGGGAATTTGCACCCACCATTCCCCCGGCGTGGCATCCGGCAAGCCGCGGACGGCGTCCAGAACAGACCAGGGGTTGCCGTCCAGGGTTTGCAAGCGGAGGGCATCCCATCCGCATCGCACGATGACCTCGGCGTGCTGGTCTACAATCCACGCGAGCGCGGTCGGGTTGGCATAATTGCGGTCCGCTAAGACGACATCATCCGGACGGAGGTGTAACCGGGTGAGAGACTCGGCGCCGTGCGCATCGGTGAGTTCCACGTGTTCCCATTGGCCCGTGCCCAGATTCCATTGCGCATGCAGGCGCCAGGTGGTCCCCTGGCTGCCGGGGCGTTGAATAGTGCTCAATGCTGTCAGGTTAAGGACCTGAGTCCATAAATTTCCATTGTAAAGGCTTGACGTCCGCTGCGAGTCCTGGTGTCGGGGGGATGCCAACCGTATCCGTTAGCCGATGGATCCGGGCACCGCGGGTGACGCGGCGCAATTACGGAGTGATTGGTCAGCTCCCCAGATGCCCCCGAATTGACTGGACAACGACTGCCCTCCTTGCTACAGTGCTATGGGAGGGTGGTATGATGAAAACCATGGCTTTGGATCTGTGGACACGAATCGGGAAGACGCTCCAGTCCGAGGGCTTCGCTGGGCGGGCGCGCCAGCGCCCCACCGCCTTCACGCGTCGTCGCCAGGTCGGCTTGGTGGGGGTCGTGTCCATCATTCTCAACCTGGTGCGCCGGTCCACGCAGCTCGAACTCGATACCTATATCGCGCACACGTTT
>JAJZZA010000006.1 GCA_021797825.1 Bacillota bacterium
TCGGGTTGTCCAACCTGGCGTCGGTCGCCGAACACGCGGCCCACGCCGAAGTGCGCGCCCGGCTCTCAGCCCCCCCATAAGGATGCAGCATACCGCATCAACCCCGACATGCTCATCGGGAAAATGACTGATCAGGTGATGCGGATCGCGTTGATCGCCGATGCCGCCCAACGCGAGGTGGCCTTCCCACGGCTCCTCGGCCAGCTAGCCCGGAACCTGATCGCCATCCGTCCGGGACGCGTCGCGCCCCGCAATAAGACACCCCGCAGAAACCAATACTCCCAGAATCGGAGGCGATGCTTGTAAGCGGCTCCTTAACCTGACAGCACTGCTCTGGTTCCCCCCGCCCATCCCTGTCGGGATTGTTGCGGATGGGGTGGCGGGTGACCGCGCCATCACGAAGTTTGGGGTCCCGATGGCTGACCGCCAACCGGAAGCCGGCGATCGGATGGGATCGCCGATGATGACTTGGCACCCGGAACCTTTTACCACGTCAGGCATACGATCTCCAATGGATGAAGCCTCATCTGCTCCGCAGTCTTATCATTTACGAAAGGATGGTGTCCTATGGCTAGCGTTAGTCCGGGACCATGTCCGAGCACGGGGTGCCCCCCGCCCACCGAGATTGATTGTATTGTCGTGGATAAGGTATACGATTCCTGTACGCAGACGATTACCACTACCCAAACGTTTCTGGCTCCCACGACGGGATGTACGGTGACGTCCTGCGCAATCAATTTAGCCACCTCGACCTGTACGGTCGGGGCGATTACTCCGACCGGCACCCCAAACTACAACAATGTCACGTTTGTCATATCCGCCAACTATACCGTGACCTGCTCGTCGGGGGTAACTTTGCCGGAGACCGTTGTTACGACGCAAACCGTGACCCTTTACAACCCAACCGGGACCACTCCCTCGTGCGCAATTTTGTCGGGCGCTTGCACTTGTGTCAATCTGCCGAACGGGGATATCAGCTGCACCGTGACCCTGTGTCTTCTGCTGCAGACCACGGCGACCGTACAATTACTGGTTCCCACGTACGGGTTTTGTGCGCCGCCCGTCTGTGCGTCGGTGGGCCCGGTCGTGCCCTGTCCGCCCAGTCCGCTATTTCCTCCTCAAGCCGGTTAAATATTGGGTTAAAGGGTCTTCGCGCCGCTGCCGCGAAGGCCCTTTGCCGTGCGCGGAGCGGCTTTTGCCATGGCAAATTGTGGGATGATGGGGAGCTTCTGCAATTGTTTTCCGATAAGCGGCTGGCAACTCCTTATTACCGTCGCTACCGGCTGTCCGCGCAGTTTGACGACATTGCCTTCGTTACCGGGCTTTCCTAAGATTTCCGCATTGCGACCGCAATTTCATCAATGAACCTCTTGGGGGGATATTCGTGAATTACTTCAGTGCGCTGTTGATGTCTGCCGGATTGCCTGTTATGCCGAGCTTCGCCTCGCCACCGCCCATTGCCAATCCCGTGGTCGCGCGGTCTGTCAGCATATCGAATACACCGTGGACGAACTACCCGGCAGTGGGGAGTTCCAGCGTTGCCACCGTGTTCCAATCGTACCGGACGATTGCCGCCTCGCGCTCTGCGGCCCTATCGGGGACGGGCCCTGGCGGCCAGGCATCCCCGCCCGTTGTCGTCAATCCGCCCGCCAGTGAGACGGTTGTCGGCGGCAACCTGGATGGACAAGCGTTTGAGATGATTGCCCTCATCAATCAGGCGCGAACCCAGGCGGGTCTTAAACCGCTGGTCGTTAATTCGGCCCTGATGCGCTTGGCCGGGGAGCGGGCATCGGCATTAGCCAACGGGCCATTCACCAGTGACCTGGCGCAATATGGATGGCCGGCGCAGATGGAACAGGCGGCGGGCATTCAGGCACTGGGACTGGGCGCGGAAAATGTTGCGGAAGCCTCCTCTGTGGCGCAGGCATTCGCCTTGCTAATGGCCTCCCCGCCGCACCGTGCCAATATGCTCGATCGGTATGACACCCAAATCGGGGTAGGGATAGCTCCTTGGGGAGCGGGAGTGGCCATTTCCGAACTCTTTATCGGGCCTAGTCAGTAACACTCCGCGGCCGGTGCCGTAAAGTACCAGGGGTGAAACATCATGGACCGATTCGGAATTCTTGTGCTGGCGGCGGGTCCCGAGACGATTGGCCTGGTGCAGGAGCTGAAACGGGCGCTGGCTTCGTGGAACGTCTTGCAAGAAGCTGGTTTACCCGAATTGACGTTGCGCGTGGTCGGGGGTCCGCCCTCGCTCGGGTATGCGGCGGCCAACCGTTGGGCGTTGCGCCAAGCGGCTCATCTGCTGGCGCGGACGACGGGCCTGGGATTCGCGCCCGGTGTGAGCAACTTTGACCTGGGCGTCGTGGAAATACGGGTGTCCGGGGACTCCGCCGAGTCCAAGGAATTGGCGCGGAAAATCGCTTGGGCGTTGTTTCTGTGGACGGCGGGGAGGCATCCGGTCAACCCGCAAATGGAACAGTATTACAAAGAGAAGGCCCGGGAGGAGACGGTTCAGCCTCTTGTCCCGCCGGAGCCCCCGGTTCGGCCGATACACCAGCTGGTGCGGACGGCGACGGCCAGCCAGCCGTTTCGGCTGCCTAACGGCGTCACTGGGCGCAAGCCGGGGATGGCGCCCATTACCGAATCCCCGCCGGTTCGTCGCGGCGGCTGACACTAAGCGGGCCTTGGCGTGGCCAAGAACGGGCTTTGTAATTCTGGGCGGGGGCATGGTTCCGGCACCGCTGTGCCGCCCATCGCTCAATCTAAACACTTCCGGGTTGCGTCCAGCCAGGCTCTCTCCGGCGGAAACCGTTCAGATGGGTGCTTAATCACCTGCTCGTCGCGGGTTTTCGCGCAAAGAATCCCCGGGCAAGGCGAGGGAGGGCTGCGGTTGTTTGCCCCCGGTCCCTTCCCTGTGCTAACCGCTGCTCGGCGGGTGTTAATCCTCTTCGGCGTTAGTCAGCGACCGCCTTGGCAGATGGATGCCAATGCCGGCACCCCGGTCCCCAATATGTTGGCTCTGGGCTCCGCCACCACCAGGTGTCGGGGCATCTCCCTGGTTTTCCTCATCTGCCGCTTAACCTCCAGCGGAACGGAGGCGTCCGCGCATTGTCGGGGATTTGCGCTAAATGGGGGCCGGTGGTGCAGTCTCACGCCAGAAGGTCGTGACCCGGTGCTCGGCTCGGAAATCGGTTCTAAGCAATGACCCCACCGGCGTGACCAGGCAAGTATTTTGCCAGGGTCCAAGCTCTTTAGGCGCGGATGTTGAATAAAACACTACAGAGTGTTCTGCCGAAAATCGTGGCCGGGGGACCTGTGGATGCCGATGAGGAGTTGGCCAGGGCAGAAACAGACTTAGTCAGCAATATCCATTGCTCCGTTGCCGCAGTGAGCCATCGCACTCCGCCCGACGGCCGGGATAATGCGAAGCCGCCAAGTTTCCGGGACTTCACGGCAACGTGGCGGGTCTTTACAGCTTTCGGCAACACATCGGGCGAATTTGGCGACGTTCACCTGCATTGAATTCGGCAAGAATTGAACAACGCAGTCCCCTGGTAGGTCTTTGCTGGAATTCCGAAAATCCCTGCCAGGCAGGTGGGGCAAATCTGCAAAATGCCCAGCCAGCCACTAGGGATGTCAGGGGATCGCGGCGAGAAACCCCAGGAGTGGGCGAGTTGGAATTGGACCCGGCAGTCAGGGGAATCAAGGTGCAGCGTGCTGGGTGCTGGCTTGGTGGCATCCGCCGGGAAGGCAGCGCACGGAGTGGATGATCGTGCCCGGGTGGTGGGATGCAAGGTTTGCAGGCGGGACTGTACCGCTCCGGGAAAACGGCGGGATGGTGGCCATCGCGGAAGCCGGACATACCGGGAAACACGTGATGGGGTTTGGAAAACTGCCCGGCTCCTTTTGCATCGAGGCGTGTGGCCCTTCCCGGGGAAGACCAGGGTCCGAGCGAACTTGCCGTCGGCTACAGTTTACCAAGATGCCGCTCGTGGTCGGTGCTCAGCATGATAGTTCAGTTCAAATCGCCGGGCGTCTGGTATTGGACTAGATTATCCCCCGTTACGTCCCCGGCGGCGACCAAAGGCGAGTAAGACGCCTTTCGGAAAATAAAGGAGGCAACTACGTGATGGCATTATTTGATGACACCTTTCCCCCGTACATTCCGTTTGGCAGTCGGGAACTATCGCTGCAATTCCCAGCCAAAAAAGGCACGGATGTGGCGGTTCTGCAGTCTGTGTACAACTTGATGCTGCGGACCATGACCGGGCCCGGAACCCCGTTAGGCGCGGCGGTCACGATTGACGGTGCGTATGGTTCCCAAACTCGGCAGGCGGTGAGACATATCCAGTCGTATTTTGGCCTTGCGGTGGACGGGGTGGCAGGGCCCAACACCTATTTCGTATTCGGCCAAGGGGTAGGAAGCCACACCACCTACGGCGGCCCCGTCTATGGGAGCCGGCAACTTCAGCCGGGTGATTCGGGGGGAGACGTTAAAATCCTGCAGAATCGTTTAAACGGATTTCGTTATGCGTCGCTCATCGGAGGACCGGCCGACGGAGTGTTCGGTCCGAAAACCGCTCAGGCTGTGCTGGCTTTCAAAGCCGATGCGGAGATCAACGGGGATACGGGATTCCCGCACAACGCCATTGCCGGGTTCGGTTTTTACGATGCCTCCTGGCTCTACACATTTATGGGCGGCCGCGCCATTTTTTCCGGTCGCAACGGATTTGATACCGTCTTTTTGCAGGTTATCCTGACCAACCTGGGATTCTTCTCAGATGACATTACCGGTTTCTACCGAGAAGAAACCGAACGGGCGGTGAGAAACTTCCAAAGGTCGCAAGCGATCACCGTCGACGGGGTGGTGGGACCCGAAACATTTTATCGATTAGGCTTGCAAAATCCGGAGGCTGCCCCCGCTCCACTGGATGTCGCCTGGCCGCCGGCAATCATTCCCGAGTTGGTTGAGGTCTGTTCTGTGGCGTTAACCAGTCAAACGTCAGATTTGCATCCGTATGGGGCGGCATGTGTGGTGGTCAACCAAGCCGAAGGATTCGAGAGCTTGGATGTAACTGGCAATCTGCTGCCGAATCCCGGAGATCTTGGGCCGTATTCCACCTATTTTTTTACGCTGACCAACCCGTCCACCGGGTTGCTGGTATTGACGGCCCCCATGATCCCCTTGCCGACGGATCAAGATTGGGCTGGCAGCTACTCGCCCGGCGTGTCGACGATTGTGCGGGGGGTGGTTGCGATTCGCCCCGGCACCACCGGCGGAGCACCACTGGGCCCGGTCGTGGTGGCCGGAAACGCGGCAAATTGCCATTGATGGGCCTCGCTGTAGTCCCAAAACGGAAAGCGGGTATTCGGATGGTGGCGAAGGCCAGATTGCTAAGGTCCCGCGCTTGGGGACGGGAGGTGTCCGCAGTCTCCCGTCCGTACTGTACCCAACTGGCGGTGCGACGGATGCTCCACCTGCGCGTTGCGGTGAGTGAGCGGCCGCGGCCAAATGCGGGCGCCAGCCAGTGCAGAACGGCCCCGGGTCCGCTGCCCAGCTCTGCCGATAGCGGTCGTTGACTGTACCGACTGGCGTGTGCCGGGGATTGGCCAGGGTGATGCACGAAAATAAACCGGTGGGACACTGGGGAATGTTTCATACAGGGCACCATTGAACGGAGTCCGTCGATGCCGCCACGTGACAAATCAATGTCCATAACCGTGCGTATCGGTGAAGAAAATGGCGCTGGGACAGCGGTTGTAACAGAATGCGCGGTAAAACTCCGCCGTTCAGTTTAGGGCGGAGATAGAAGGCGTTGCCGTCAGGCAACGCTGTTGCTAAGAGACATATCAGTCCAAGTAACCGGAGACCTTCGGGCGACCGGATAGGGCGCTTTTGGCAAACCCCTTGCGAGTAAACCTGACCTCAGTCGGTTTCTCGTAAGGACCACTTCCTGGGAGGGGAGTGTCAATGCATTGTTTCGCGTAATTTACCGGGAATCTTTATGAAGCCTGCTCGGCAGCCATCGATCAGGACCAGTGATATTTTGCCAACGAACGCTGCTTCTATTCCGGACCCCGACACATCGAACCTTATGGGCTAGACTTAGGAACCGGGATTGAGGGAAAAACCGAAGACGCGGTTGTGGTCAGAAGTTGGCTCCATAATTAGCTGGCCAGGCCATTCTCCTCTCGCCTGTAATTCTCATTGCGACTATGTCACCCAAATCGGCAATCGTTATCCACGGTTCCGGAAGGTGGTACCTGGTCCACATGCCGGAACAAACAGGTTGTCCTACCCTTCGCCCTCGTTGCCCGCATTTTGACGGCTGGGTCGACAGACTGATTTCTCCGGACCACGAACTCCTGCCTCACATCGGGGTTTGTCTGCAGAGCCAAAACTGACGTAATCCCTTAGCCTTGGCAGCGATGGATCGAGATAGTTGGCACGGGGGGGCACAGGGCGCCGGATACCCCGGGGGCCACCCGTGCCGTGTTTGCCGCCGGAGGCCGGCCTGCTGGCAAGCCGCACGGGCAGCCATGCTATGGGGAGGGCGTGCGGTCCTGCGGTGAGCCAGCGCCAGGCTGGGCCGACGGCGGACTAGGCACAGCATCTAATAAGGACCCGCGCACGGTGTCGCCATGGCCATAAGCTGGGACATCACCGAATTGGGGTCGGACAACGACTCGAGGACAGTGTCCGCCCCGGAGCGGGATAGCTGATCCGCGGAAAAACGCCCGGTCGCGACTGCTAAGCATGCCAGCGACTCGGCGTGCGCTGCCTCCACATCGTACGGGGTATCGCCAATCACCACCGCGTGAGTGGCAGCCGGGGCCGTCCGGCGGGCCGCCCGCAGAATGGCGGGGCGGTCGGGCCCATCGTCAGCGAATCCGCCCCCCTGAGGGAAATACCGCCAGAGGCCGACCGCGCTCAGTTTCAGGCAGGCGCTGCGATAAAAGTTGCCGGTGCCCAGCCGCAGGAGAAAATGCTTCGACGCGGCCAGAGCGAAAAGCAACTCGCCGACCCCAGGCAGGACGGTTGGGGGCGAGTTGGCCAGCTCAGTCGACAACTGGGAGAAATAGGCGGCTTGCACCGCCGCCCAGTCGATGAGGGCCGTTGGCACGCGTGTGTGCACGGCAGCCTCCCAAAACAACGGCCAATCCGTACGGCCCGCAAAATCGGCGCGGTTTAAGGCGTCGGGTTCTCCCAACACCTCGCGAAACGCTTGGCGCATGGCGCGATGCCCTGCCCCGCGGGCATCAATCAAGGTGCCGTCGATGTCAAATATCGCGATGATCTTCGTCATTGAGTAGGCTTGCCGCGTCCCGGTCCAGAAACCACACGGTGCGGTCCGCCGGCAACCGGCTAGCGGGGAGCGCCTGCCGCTCCACCAGGATCTTTCGCACAATGGGGGCTTTGTCGGTTCCCGTAACCAGCACCGCGATGTGGTGGGCGTGCTCGAGCAGCGGAAAGGTCAGTGTATACCGCGGGGCGATTGGCCCGGGCCCGTAGGCGACCCAATCCCGGGCGTCCAATTGCGGGGATGCCGGGAACAAGGAAGCAACGTGTCCATCCGCGCCAACACCCAGCAGCACAATGTCGAGGACCGGGATGCCATCACGCTGAGGGAGTGTCGCCAAGGCGTGCCGATAGTCGGCCAGCGCGGCGGACGGGGGGCCGCTGGTCCGCCAGGCATGGATGGCCCTGGGAGGGGTGGCCAATTGTGTCAGCAGGGTCCGCTCGCACGTCCCGAAGTTGCTGTCGGGACTATGCGGCGGAACATCGCGCTCATCGCCCCAGAACAGGACCGTGTCGGCCCAGGGCCACGCCTTTTGGGCGGCGGCCATCCTTTCATAAAGGGGCAAGGGGGTGTGTCCGCCGGTAAGCGCCAGTGAGACCAGCCCATGGTCGGCAATGGACCAAACCGCGATTTGGGTCAACCATTGTTCGATGGCTTGCAAAGCGGCGGCGCGGTCTACATGCCGTTGGACGGTTGGCGAGGATTTCATTCTTCGTCATCTCCCAACAGAGATTTCAAGCTTTCGTCGTACAAAGCATCATGGCCAAGATTCAACAGCCGAAGAACCAGGGCGAGCGGTTCGCCTGCTGGCTGTTCGCCGGTCCAACGGGCCACAGCCGCGCCTTGGGCATTCTCGAGCGTAGCGGAAATTCGCTCGGCCAGGGATGACATCGTCAGCCGAAAACGCGCGGTGTCGAAAATCCAGCGGGAGCTGGGCGCAGGATGCCAGTTGATCGCTGCGAGTCCATCCGGGTTAGCCAGAGTAATGACCCGCGGCTCAGACCGGATCCAACCCCATCCCAGACGGGATGCCAGCCAAGCGGACATCATCAGGAACATGGTTTCGGATGGCCCCTCAAAGGTTATCCGTTCGGCATGAAAGAGGCAGTGGCTGGCGTCCGGATGATCCGCCGCATCGGCCCACAGTCGGCGCCAGGCGGCCAGACGCAGCCACTCGAGATCGTCAATGGCCATGCCTTCGCGATGCGCCGCCGCCAGTGATGGCCGCCACGACTCCCACTGTCCGTGGGAGTCAATGATGAGGTGGGTGAAGCCGGTCCGGAGGAGATCCCAGCGGAACGGCTCATGGGGAGGCTCTCCCCGCCACCACAGGTAAGACGGCAGATCGGAATGAATGAGCGGTTGCACCATATCGATCCAGTAGGTGGCCAACGACCCTTCGAGGTGAAGATCCAGGCATTCCGAAAAAAGCACCGGCGGCTCACCTCCGCGAACTGACGCGGTGTAGTGCACGGCGATGCCGGGGCCGTCGGCTTTCCGATCGGGGTTGATGATCAGTATGCGGGCGGGATGCGCACCCGCCATGCGCGCCGCAAGTTGAGTCCAGTCCTCGGGGGGGATTCCCGCGACATAGAGGCCCAGGGTGAGAACGGTAGCAATGATGGGGTCATGGCCCGCCAGTTCGTTGCGGATGATGGCCGGTAGCGTGCGGAGCAGGTCCGGGCCGCTAACCTGGGCGCGCCATTCGATTGTCCGGTTATCCATGGCTTGCTCCTCTGTTGTAACCGATTAGGGCCGGTGCCATTGAAATCCGTCTTGCAATACCAGCGCTTCCGCTTCCTTGGGGCCCCAAGAACCGGATTCGTAAGCGGGGATCGGGCCGCGTGCCCGGGACCAGCCTTGCAAAATGGACGTCACCAGAGTCCACGCCGCTTCGACTTCATCTCGTCGGGTAAACAGCGTCGAGTCCCCCACCATGGCGTCAAGCAACAAGCGCTCATAGGCTTCCGGCGGCGCGTCCGCGAACGAGGTCCCATAGAGAAACTCCATATTTACCGTGCGAATGCGGATTTCCGGGCCCGGCACTTTGGCGCCAAACCGAAGCGAAATGCCTTCATCCGGCTGAATCTTCAGGATTAACAGATTGGGCTCCAATTCGGGCGTCGCCGTCTGACTGAAAAAACGATGCGGCGCGGTCTTAAACTGGATCGCAATTTCGGTCGCGCGGCGCGCCAGCCGTTTTCCGGTGCGCAGGTAAAAGGGGACGCCGGCCCAACGCCAGTTATCAATCAAGAGCCGCATGGCGACGAAGGTTTCGGTTCGGCTGTCGGAAGAAATGTCGGGTTCGTCCAGAAATCCGGGGACGGCTGCCCCATCGATAAAACCGGCGTCATACTGGGCGCGAACCGAGAAATTCGCCACGTCACGCGTGGTCAGGGGACGAATCGCCCGCAGGACTTTGACTTTTTCGTCCCGCACCGCATCGGCCTCAAAGGATACCGGAGGTTCCATCCCGATCAGGGAAAGAAGCTGCAGCATATGGTTTTGGATAATGTCACGCAAGGCGCCGGCCTGGTCGTAATACGAGCCGCGGCCGCCCACACCCAGCGATTCCGCCACCGTGATTTGCACATGGTCGATGTACTGGCGATTCCACAACGGTTCGAAAATGCCGTTGGCAAACCGGAACACCAAGATATTTTGCACCGTCTCTTTGCCCAAATAATGGTCAATCCGGTAAATTTGACTTTCATCAAATACCCCGTGCAGATCTCGGTTTAATCCGGTGGCGGACTCCAGATCGTGTCCAAACGGCTTTTCAATGATGATGCGAATCCATCCCCCTGCTTGACGGGTTTCGTTGAGCCCGGCCTTTCCCAAATTGGCGGCAATGACGGGGTACATGGCGGGTGGGGTGGCGAGATAGAACAGGTAACGGGGCGGGAGCTCGTGTTCCTGATTTATCGTCTCGAGCAAGGTTTTTAAGGCTTGATAACCGCCTGGATCCGAAAAGTCGGTTGGCAGGTAGTGGATGCCTTGCGAGAAGGTGTCAAACAGGGCCGAATCCAAGGGGCGCCGGGAAAACGAGGTGAGCGCGTCCCTGACCTCTTGCCGGAACGCTTGCTCGGTAAACGCGGCGCGGGCGACGCCGACCACCTGGAAAGGCTGCGGCAGCCAGTGATCGACCAACAAATTGTACAGAGCCGGGAAGAGTTTGCGGTGAGCCAGGTCACCGGCCGCACCGAAGATCACCATCGTGAACGGTTGCGGACGGCGGCTGTCGGCCAGGCCTTTCCGAAGGGGATTAGTCTCTGTGACGGGTGGCATTGATGAGGGGCTCCTTTCCCTGATCGGATTACGCGGGGACGGGGTGCGCGGTTATTCCGGGCGGATGGCATGTCCGCCGAACGCGTTGCGCAACGCCGCGATCACCTGGGCGCTATAGGATTCGTCCTGACGGGACAGAAAACGGGCAAACAGCGACAAGGTGATGACAGGCGCGGGCACGTTTTCCGCGATGGCCTCTTCCACTGTCCAGCGTCCTTCCCCGGAATCTTCGACGTACCCTTTAATGCCGGTAAGCTGCGGATTTTGCCGATAGGCGTCCTCCAGCAGTTCCAACAGCCAACTCCGCACGACACTGCCGTGGTTCCAGAGTTGGGCAATGGCCCCGAGGTTCAAGTCAAAGGGGGATTGTTTCATGATTTCGAACCCTTCCCCGTACGCTTGCAGCATGCCGTATTCGATGCCGTTATGGACCATTTTTACGAAGTGTCCGGCGCCCGGAGGTCCCACATGCAGAAATCCGTCGGGTGGGGCTAAGGTTTCAAAAATGGTGCGGGTGCGGTCAATAGCGGCCTGGGCCCCTCCCACCATCAGGCAATAGCCGTTGGCCAAACCCCAGACGCCACCGCTGGTCCCCGCGTCGATAAAATCGATGTTGCGGCCAGCGGCGGTGTCCGCCCGCCGCATGGACTGTCGGAAGTTGGAGTTGCCGCCGTCAATGAGCGTGTCCCCGGGGACCATCCGCTCGGTTAGCCACGCGATGGTTTCCTCGGTGGGATCTCCGGCGGGAACCATCACCCACACCACACGCGGGGATGGCAGTTGGTCGAGCAGCCCGTCCAGGTTGTCGGCGGTCTCCGCGCCCAGCTGGCGGACGTGCGAGAGAGCCTCCGGGCTGCGGTCATAAGCCACCACTTGGTGTCCGCCGTTTAAAAGACGCTCCACCATATTGCCGCCCATGCGGCCTAGTCCGATCATGCCAATGCGCATTGCTTTAGTCCCCTTTCCGATTCCCTTAGTCTTTTGCGGGGATCTCGCCCGCCAGTAACGTAATCTGCTCAAGTCCTGGTGCCGTCGCGTTCGGCAAGAGAATCCGAATGACCTTGCGGTCGTGATGGCCGAGCGCCTGGTAGTCTCCGAGCGATTGGGCTTGAATGAGGGTCATGAAATCCGCTCCCAATCCGGGAATCGGTATTTTGGGCCCCTGGCTTGACACCAGTTGAATAAATAGCGCCCGATTGGGACCGCCTTTATGTTCTTGCCCGGTGCTGTGCAGAAAGCGGGGTCCATAGCCCAAGGTGGTGGCGACCCCTAAACGGTTGCCCAGCGTCTGGCGCAGGGCGGCGAGCTGGGCGTCGGTTTCGGCGGACGGGGGGCAATAGGCCATGAGAGCTACGTAGTCCCCGGGCTGGACGGTGCTGGCGGCCTCGGCCAGAACGGTTTTTAACGACTGCGCGGGGTCTTGGGCGGTGTAGCGGAGGCCTGCGTCATCGGCGGTGGCGGGGTCTTCGCCCAGACTTCCCTGGCGTTGAAAGGTTTCCAGCAGACGCCGGGTGTTGTCCTTGCTCTCTTGCACGTTGGGCTGATTAAAGGCGTTGATTTCGAGAATGGCCCCGGCTGCCGCCACCGCGAATTCCCATCGGAAAAACTCGGCGGCAAGGTCGAAGGCATCGGGCAGGGTGATGACGATGACCGGGTGGTCGCCATCGCCGGCGGGAAGCGGAGGAGTGGCTTCGCCCGACATGCGGTATACTACGAAAACCCGATCCGGACCGTAGCGATCCGGCCGCAAGGGGGGTTCGTGAGCCACCGGAATGAGGCCCCGTCCCTCTTTGCCGGTCGATTCGGCGAGAAGCTGCTCCAGCCAATCGGCCAGATAGGCGACCGCCGCGGGCATCACGAAGGTGACTTTGTCCACCCCGTGACGGGCGAGCTGCCCCAGAGCGATGCCGAGCCACGCCCCCGGGTTGCTCTCCGGGTCGGGAACCCGGCAGGCGGCCTGCATCCGTTGGGCGCGTTCCACCAGGCCCGGCACGTCTACCCCGTGCAAGGCGGCCGGAACCAGTCCGAACAGGGAGAGGGCCGAGAACCGGCCCCCGATGTCGGCCGGATTCAAAAATGTTTGACGAAAGCCAAGTTCCGCGGCTTGATTGGCCAACCGGGTGCCGGGGTCGGTAATCGCCACGAATTGGCTGCCGGGGTTTTTGTTGACGGCCTTGACCCGTTCCCAGAAATAGCGAAAGAACGCATCCGGCTCGGTGGTTGTTCCCGACTTGCTGGCGACCAGAAACAGGGTGTGCGCGATCGGCAACGACTCGGTAAGTTCTTGAATGGTCCGGGGATGCGTGCTATCGAGCACGTGCAGTTCAAGGTCGCCGGTTCCCGCTGAAAACGCCTGGCGCACGACATCGGACACCAGGCTGCTTCCTCCCATGCCCAGCAAGACCGCCTGGGTAAACCCTTCCGCGCGTACGGCCGCGACAAACCCCGGCAGACCGGCGATGGTGTCGCGAAGCGCATCCGGCACGGCCAGCCAGCCCAAGGCATTGGCAATAACCGCTTGGTCGGCCGGGTCCGATTTCCAGAGACCGGGGTCGCGGTTCCACACGGCATCGACCAGCCCGCGGTCTTTCGCCGCCGCCAATCCCTCCCGCACAACCGGCTCCCAGCGTCCGAAGGACGCATGAACCGGGTGCTGGCGGACGATCACCTGAGCCCGTTTGGCACCCAAACTTCTCAGCAAGGTGACGAAGGATTGTTGGAAACTGGCCACGCCGTCTTGCTGCAGGGTTTCGGTTACCGCTTGCATGTTGATTCCGAACGAGGCCAGCCGATCGAGGTGGGCGCGCGCCGCCGCCAGGTCCTGATCCACCGTGCGGGCCGTCTGGGCGTGGTCCAAGACCGCTGCCACCGTAGCCGGCGGCAAGGTATTGACCGTATCCGGTCCGATTAGGCCGTCCACGTACAACAGATCCGGGTAGGCCGGATTTTTGGTGCTGGTCGAAGCCCATAACGGGCGCTGCACGCGGGCGCCCAGCGCTTTTAACGCCGCGAACCGTTTGCCGGTGAAACGTTCCCTGAACAATGCGTAGGCGACCTTGGCATTGGCGACCGCCGCCTGACCATGAAGATCGCCGGGCAGGCCCTGCTCGTCGATTAGACGGTCGACCAGGGTGTCGACCCGGCTCACAAAAAAACTGGCGACCGATGCGATGTGGTCGACGGGCAAGCCCTGCTGTCGGCGAATTTCCAGTCCTCCCATGTACGCGTCCATCACCTGGTCGTAGCCGTCCAGGCTAAAGATCAGCGTCACGTTGACGTGGATCCCGTCCGCGATGAGTTGGCGAACCGCCGGAATGCCTTCAGGGGTGGCCGGAACCTTGATCATGATGTTGGGGCGACGCACCAGCGCGACCAGACGGTGCGCTTCGTTGATGGTCGCGCTGGTGTCCGCCGCCAGCGTCGGCGGAACTTCAATGCTGATGTATCCGTCCAAACCGTCCGTGCGGTCATAAACCGGCCGCAATATGTCGGCTGCGCGGGCGATATCCTCCAACACCAATTGATCGTACAACTGTTCGACTGAGAGCCCCGCCTGGGCGCCCGCCGCAATCGCTTCGTCATAGTCGTGGGAGGCGACGATAGCTTTCTCGAAGATGGTGGGGTTGGATGTCACGCCGCGGATTCCCTGGGCAACGAGGGCTTGGAGCTCACCGGATGCAATGAGTTGGCGCCGGATGTTGTCATACCAGATGCTCTGGCCGATTTGGGCGATCTGTTCGATGCGGTTTGGCATAATGCTGTTCCCCCTCGTTTCTGGTGGTCTCGCGACCCCTTGCGGGTTGTGGCCAATCGTTGTCGTGCCGGATGTTCCGGACTTGACAAGCCGAGACCCGTCTCGGCGGAAAACATGGTTGCCCCCATAGTAACGCAATATCCCCCGACCTGCAGGGATTTCCGCAAACGCCCCGGCGGCCGCGGGGCAAAGCCGAAAAGCTCCTGGGGCGTTGATCTGTGCCGGGATATATTCTAAAAAGAGACATAAATGTCGGCAAGCATAGGCGACGGGAGAGGGTGCAGGAATGGCATATTACGGAGCGGTAGATATCGGCGGAACCAAAATTGCCGTGGGAATTGGAAGCGAAGACGGGGCGCTTTTGGCCTCGGAGCGGTTTGCCACGCCCCGTTTTGGACCCGAACAGGGGATTCATGACATTGTCCAGGCGATTGGCAACTTATGTGCCCAGTTGCACATTGCCGAGACGCAACTGACTGCGCTGGGAGTCGGCACGCCGGGTCCGTTGGCGGGGTCGCGGCTATTGAAATCGGCCAATCTGCCGGAGTGGGAAGGCATCGACCTGGCGGTCAGCCTGCGGCTTCGGGCAGGTTTCCGGGTTTCGGTGCAAAACGACGCCACCGCAGCCGCGATGGGCGAGTGGTACTACGGCGCCGGGCGCCGGGTCAACGACATGGTCTACATTACGGTATCGACCGGAATCGGCGGGGGGATCATAGCGGGGGGACGTGAGGTTTCGGGAACGGACGGCAACGCCGGCGAATTGGGCCACATTGTTTTGGAGCGAAACGGGCCGCTATGCCAGTGCGGACATTACGGATGTCTCGAAGCGCTGGCCTCGGGAACGGCCATCGGCCGGATAGGCCAAGAACGCCAGCCGGAAAGCGACTATCTGCGCACGCTGGGGGTGATTACGGCAGCGGATGTTTTTCTGGGCGCCCACCGCCGCGATCCGGTATGCGACGAAATTGTCCAACAGACGGCAGAATATTTGGGTTTGGGTGTCTCTTACCTGATTAATTTGACCAATCCCACCCGGGTGGTGATGGGAGGCGGGGTGATGGCGCACGCCGGCGCACAGTTCTTGGACCGGGTTCGCGCTGCGGCCGAGCGTTTTAGCATGCCGGCGCTGTTTTCGGCGACCGAAATCGATTTGGCCGCATTGGGTGAAGATTCGGGTCTGGTGGGGGCTCTCGCGGTCGGGATTCTGGGATCGGCAAAGTGACGCCAAACGTGCAGGGTGTTGACAAATGCAGCGATTACCGGCGGAATAAAACTCACAAGCCGGATTGACAGTCAGGTTTATTTCTCAATATACTTACATCATGTTGATTGCGCCGCCCATAATGTGACATGGGCGGATTACCAGCGAGGAGGATTTGGTGTGAAGGCTGAGGACGTGCTTCGAACAATCAAAGAAAAAAACATTGAAATGATTGATGTTCATATTGTGGATTTGCCTGGCGTGTGGCAGCATGTGACCATCCCGGTCAGCGAAGTGGACGTAGATACGTTTACCGATGGCATTCCCTTTGACGGCTCCAGTTTGCGCGGATTCCGCGGCATTGAAGAGAGCGATATGCTCATGATTCCGGATGCGTCGACGGCGGTGGTTGACCCCTTCCAAAGTGTTCCGACCTTAAGCGTCATCGCGGACGTCGCCGACCCGCTGAAAGTTCCCTATCAACGGGATCCCCGGCGTATTGCCAAGAATGCTGAAGAGTACCTTAAGCAGACAGGGATTGCCGACACGTCGTTTTGGGGGCCGGAACTGGAATTTTTCATCTTTGACTCGGTGCGGTACTCAAATCAGGGCCATGAGGCATTTTATGCCGTGGACTCGGAAGAAGGACACTGGAATTCGGGACAGGAAGGAAGCCTGGGGCACACGGTCCGGGCCAAAGAGGGATATTTTCCCACTAGCCCGGTTGACGCCACCGCGGGCATCAGAACGGCGATGGTAAAGGGTTTGCAAGCTTTTGGCATCCGGGTGGAGATGCATCATCACGAAGTCGCCACGGCGGGCCAAGGGGAGATCGATTTGCGGTTTAATACCCTAACCAAACAGGCCGACACGGTATTGCTGTACAAGTATGTTCTGCGGAATGTTGCGCACCAATATGGGAAAACGGTCACTTTCATGCCGAAGCCCCTCTATGGGGACAACGGGAACGGAATGCATGTGCATCAATCCCTATGGAAAGATGGCGGACCGCTCTTTTACGAAGAATCCGGGTATGCGCACTTGTCAGAGCTGGCGTTGCACTATATCGCGGGCATCTTGACCCATGCCCCGGCTCTGCTGGCCTTCACCAACCCGTCGACCAACTCTTACCGTCGACTGGTGCCCGGCTTTGAAGCCCCGGTCAACATCGTCTATTCGGCCGGGAACCGATCGGCCGCCATCCGCATTCCGTCCAACAATGTACCCAAGGCCAAACGGATTGAGTTCCGTACCCCAGACTCCAGCGGAAACCCGTATCTGGCGTTCGCGGCCATCCTGATGGCTGGGATTGATGGGATTCGGCGGAAACTCGACCCCGCCAAGTTGGGGTTTGGCCCCCTGGACAAGAATGTCTATTCGCTCAGCAAGGCTGAACTGGAGGGCATCCAAAGCGTTCCAGGATCCCTCAGCGAAGCGCTCGCACACCTGGAAAACGACTATGAGTTCCTGACCGAAGGTGGGGTTTTCAGCGAGGATCTCATCCAGACCTGGATTGAGTACAAGCGGACCGCTGAAGTGGCTCAGGTGAATCTGCGCCCGCACCCGATGGAATTTGAGCTGTATTTTAATCAGTAGCCGAATCGGCAAAGAGACGTGGCGGCCGTTGAACAGCCGCCACGTTTTTGTTATACTGTTACAGTAGGCGCCGAAGTGGCGGAATAGGCAGACGCGCGCGACTCAAAATCGCGTGAGGTAGCCCCTCGTGCCGGTTCAAGTCCGGCCTTCGGCACCAGCAGTGTACGGGCATAATCACGTGCCCGTTTTTGTTTTGCGGGCACGCGGGCAACGGAGATGATTGCGCCATTGCCAGCGCGATTCCGCCGCCGGTCATCGGCAGGCAGGCCGGCTGACGCGGCCGGCCCAGGGCTTGCGCTATGATGGCCAGCCGTCTGCGATGTCCTGCAAAATGCGGTTGAACCGGTCGGGCTGCTCCAGCATCATCAGGTGCCCGGCTTCCGGCACGGCAATGATCGGGATCTCCGGCCAAAAATCGCGAAAGCGTTCGGTGACCGCGGCCGGGACCATGCGGTCGTCGGCGCCCCGGATGATGGTGACCGGCAATTCGACGGCGGCGAGCCAGGGCGTGGCGTCAAATACGCTGCAGGCCTTAAATTCCCGTATCGCCCGCACCGCATCGGCTCCCTGCAGCAGAGCGAGGCTATTGCGCAAGAGAGCCGGGTCGGCGGATCGGGCCAAAGACCAGCGGGCGATGCGCGATAAGGTGGCTGGGGCGTCTTGGACGAGACCGTCCAAGACTGCCGGGCTGACCGGGAGCGTGGGTCCGGTCCCGACCAGGACCAAGCCGGCGAGGCGCTCGGGAGCCAGGCGCGCCATGCTTAAGGCGATGGCGCCGCCCATGGAATGGCCCACCACCACCGTCCCTGGCACGGTCTGCTGGAGACAATGCCGGGCCAGGCGGTCGATTAATGTGCCGTAGTCGCCCCCCAGATCCGGCAAATCTACGCGCGTTTGGTGGGCAAAGAGCCCGGCTTGCCGCGTCCAGGTCAACCGGCTGGAGACGGCGCCATGCACAAACATCCAATGGTTCATGGGTTTTCCTCCGTACGCGGGGGTTCTCTTGTTCGCCTCCCGGTTTTTGGCTAACATAAGCATAAAGGATTTGGACCCGTCCCTGAAGGAGTCTTAGCGGCGCATGCCCAAACAACTGTTGATTGATGGCCATAGTCTGTTGTTTCGAGCCTTTCATGCCATGCCCCCGCTCACCGCCCAGGACGGAACCCCAACCGGGGCTGTCTACGGGTTTTTCAGCATGTTGCTAAAGGTTATGGAGGAGCAGCGCCCCGATCGGGTGGTGGTGGCATTCGATGCGCCCTCGGCCACTTTTCGGCATGACTTGTATGAGGCATACAAAGCCAACCGTTCAGAGTCTCCCCAAGACTTTCGGGCGCAAGTCCCGTTGGTGCAAGAACTGTTGGCGGCTTTGGGCATCCCGGTGCTGGCGGTGCGCGGCTTTGAGGCCGACGACGTGCTGGGAACGCTGGCCCGGATGGGATCGGAGCGCCGATATGAAACCGTGATCGTGAGCGGCGATCGGGACTTGCTGCAGCTGGTGGATGCTCAAATCACCGTCTTGCTGACGACCCGCAACGGGATTACCGGACTGGAGATCATGACGCCCGCAGCCGTGCGGAGCAAACTGGGGGTCGATCCCGTCCAAGTTCCCGATTTGAAAGGGTTGGAAGGGGATTCCTCGGACAATATCCCGGGGGTGGCGGGCATCGGAAAAAAATCGGCTTTGCGTCTTCTGGAGATGTTTGGCTCGGTCGAGAACATGCTCACCCGACTTCATGAAATCGACAATCCCCGCTGGCAACGGGCGCTAACCGGGCAGGAGGCAGCGGCTCGGCGTTATCGGGATTTGGCCGTCATTGTCCGCACCGTCCCCATCGAATGGCCGGAGATGGAAGAACCCTTGCGGGTGACGGCCACGCCCCAGGCCGAGCAAATGCTTGACCGGCTGGCGTTGCAGGGT
This sequence comes from Bacillota bacterium, assembly GCA_021797825.1. Classification (GTDB taxonomy): domain Bacteria; phylum Bacillota; class Sulfobacillia; order Sulfobacillales; family Sulfobacillaceae; genus JAJZZA01. Next base: position 19,065 of record JAJZZA010000006.1, read on the forward strand.
GTCCGTCGGCGATTGGGCGGGGCGACCGCATCGCCTCCTGCGGAGGACCCGCATCCCGCCTCGCTGCTCACTCCCGCCCCGCGTTCGCTGGCGGCTTATTCCGCGATTGCGGCCGACGAGGCCGTCTTGCCCATGGATCGGCCGCTCGTGTTGTGGGCGGACGGCCAGTCGGTTTGGATTGCCGATCCCGAGGCCGGATGGACTGCGGAATGGACCGGACGGCCCTTGCCGGAAGCCGCTTACTGGGGCTGGGGCATCAAGGATGTTTACCGTCGCCTGGCAACGGCCGGCCAGCCTTGGCCGCACTTCGTCGAAGACGGCAAGTTGCAGGCATATTTGCTTAACTCCGAGCGTGCGCGCTATGATTTGCCGGCGGTCGCCGCAGAGAGCGGTTGGGCTCCATTCTCCGCGCCCGCGGAGATGGTGCACGGGGTGGCGGAATTGGTGGGTGAACAGCGCCAGGCGCTGTTGGCGCGGAGTCTGGACACGGTCTATCGGGAGGTGGAAATGCCGCTCGCCCGGGTGCTGGCCAAGATGGAAGCGCACGGGGTGCGGGTCGCGTCCGACCGCCTGACCGAGTTGGGCACGGAACTGACCTCCCTCATGGCTGAGGAGGAACGGGAGATTTTTGAGCTGGCGGGAGAAAAATTTAACATCAATTCTCCCCAGCAACTGGCCGAGGTGCTGTTCGGGCGGTTGGGTTTGCCGACCATGAAGAAAACCAAGACGGGATATTCCACCGACGCCGACACGCTTTATGCCTTGGCTCCCCTGCATCCGGTGGTGGAAAAGGTTTTGGGCTACCGGCAGGTTGTCAAAATCAAAGGGACGTATGTCGACGGCCTGCTGCCGCTTATTGGGCCTGACGGACGGGTCCACACCACCTTTCACCAGACGGTTACCGGGACCGGTCGCCTTTCCTCGAGCGATCCCAATTTGCAAAACATCCCGGTGCGGGAAGCGCTGGGCCGTCGTTTACGCGGGGTGTTCTTGCCGGGGGCCGGCCGGATTCTGCTGGCTGCCGACTATTCCCAGATCGAACTCCGGTTATTGGCCCATCTGTCCGGTGATGAGAATCTGATCCAGGCGTTTTGGGATGGCGAAGATATTCACGCCCGCACCGCCGCCGAAATTTTTGGATTGCCCCGGGACGCGGTCGACGCGGTGTGGCGGGGGCGGGCCAAAGCGGTAAATTTTGGCATCATTTACGGCATTTCGGATTTCGGGCTCGCCCGCGACACCGGGGTGTCGCGACGCGAGGCCAAGGACTATATCGAACGCTATTTCGCCCGCTATCCCCGTCTTAAAGAGTATTTCGACGGGGTGCTCGCCGATGCGCGCCGCGATGGCGAAGTGCGGACAATTTTGGGCCGTCGGCGGCCGTTGGCCGATATCCGCGCCAGCAACCGCATGCGACGGCAGTATGCCGAGCGCATGGCGATAAATACCGTCATCCAGGGGAGCGCGGCCGATTTGATCAAAGTGGCGATGGTACGGATCGACCGGCATATGGATGATGGCCATTGGGAGAGCGCCATGATTCTGCAGGTGCACGACGAGCTGATTTGGGAGGCGGTGCCGGCGGAAATGCTCCGCCTAAAAGAGTTGGCCGTGCGCGAAATGGTCCGCGCGCTGCCCTTAAAGGTGCCCCTGGTGGTAGAGGTCAAAGCCGGTGAGGCGTGGAACGCCCTAGAGCCGTACCGGGAACAGGAGGGGTAGTCATGCCCGAGCTTCCTGAGGTGGAGACCATCCGGCAATATTTGGCGGGCGTCTTGCCGGGCCAAACCGTGACCGCCGTGCGTCATCTGGATCCCAGGATGGTCAAAGACGGATCGTTAGGGGCTGCCGCCATCATCGTGCGCTTGCCGGGTTTGACCGTGGCGCGCGTCGTTCGCCGGGGGAAATTTCTCTTTATCGGCTGGACGCAAGGGGGACACCTGCTGATCCATTTGGGCATGAGCGGGAGGCTGGGATTTGCACCCGTGGCGGAGCCGACGCCGCATACGCACCTGCTCCTCGCGTTCACGCACGGGGAGTTGCAACTGGTGGATCCTCGCCGCTTCGGCCGGGTCGGGTGGGTGGCGGCGGGAGAGGTGCTGCGTCCCGGACTCGGGGTTGAGCCGCTAAGTCGGGGGTTTACCCGGACGTTCTTGATGACGCGTTTGTTGGGGCGAACGGCACCGATCAAGTCCGTGCTGCTCGACCAACGGATTGTCGCCGGAATTGGCAACATCTATGCGGATGAGGCGCTATTTCGCGCGGGGATTCATCCCCGCACGCCGGCGGGAGAGTTGTCGGCGGTGCAGACCGCGCGTCTGGTACGGGGAGTTCGCGCCGTCTTGCGGGAAGGGCTGGCCAACCGGGGCACCTCGTTTTCAGACTATGTGGACGCTCTGGGCCGGGCCGGCGACAACCAGCATTACCTGCGCGTGTATGGCCGTGGGGGCGAGCCCTGCCGCCGCTGTCGGGCGATGGTGGCAACGATGGTGATCCAGGGTCGCACCAGCCACTTTTGCCCAACCTGCCAGCCGCTCAGGCCCGGGCTATTCGATCAGGAAGGAAGGGATAACCGTGCAGAAATTTAGCCTTGTGCTGGAATCTTTCGAGAAAGCGGAGCAGGCCACCGACTTATTGTGGCGGCAAATGGGGGTGCGGGGAGAAATTGAGGTGATCCCTTTGAATGGACAGGTGAAAGTGGATGTGGTGTCCGAAAAGGAATTGACCGCTGCCCAGTTGGAAAAACTTCCGGGTAAGCGCGGTTAGCATGAGTCGATGGTGGCCATGGTTGCTGCTGGTCTTAGCCCTTACGCCGGCGGTGCTGATCCGACCGGCGCGGGTGCCTCCCCCCAAACCGGTAGCGGGCGCCGTAACCGTCGCGTTGCTGTCCAATCCCGTCACCGTGGATCCGGCCAAAGCCAGCACGCCCGCGGAATGGGCAGTAGCCGACAACGTCTTTCAACCGCTGTACCGGTTCAATGCCTCCGGCCGGCTGGTCCCGGATCTGGCCAGTTCCGCGCAGTTTACCGGTCATCGGGTGATTTTGCACTTGGCGCACCGCAATCTGAGCAATGGCCAACCGGTCACCGCGGCTATGGTGGCGGGGTCGCTGGCCCGTGCGCTAGAGCCGTCCGTGCATTCGTTGGCCGCGTTGCAACTCTTAAAACCGGTGCGGGGGTATGCGGCGGTCGTGGCCGGAACCAAGAGCGGGTTAAGCGGGGTGACCGCGACAAGTTCGTCGACTTTGACCCTGACTTTGCGAAAGCCGGCGGGCCCCTGGTTTCTGCGGAACTTGGCCAATCCGGCCCTGGCCATCGTACCCCCCGCCGATCCCTTGCGCGGGGGCCCCGATTGGCAATTGACCAATCTCTATGGTTCCGGGGGTTATCGCTTGCACGCCTGGAATCCGTCGGATTACTTGAGTTTTGAGCGAACCGGGAGCACCACGGGCCCGGAAAAAGTCGAACTGGTGGTGTATCCGTCTTTTCATGAAGCCTTGATGAGTTTTGTCAATCAATCGCTGGACATCGTTCCGGTCGCACCGGAGCAGCTGGCGGGCCTGCCGATGGATGTCCGCCGCCGGGTCTTGACCTTGCCGGTTCCGGGTACGTTGTCGCTGTATCTAAACCCTAAGGCCAAGAGCGGAATCGCGGCGTACCCCGCGACGGGGATCCGCCGCTGGGTATCCGCCGCTTTTTCCGGCCATCTTCAGGCCGTTTCGTCTGCGGCCTGGCCGGCTGGAGTGCCGCAGGGCAAGCCGATGACGCTGGCGGTTAACCAGAGCAACGGTGAGGCGGTGCTGTTGGCCGAGACCCTGCGTGGGTTGGAGCACGGACGGGTCACGGTGCAAATGATGACGTCGACCGCTTTAATGCAGGCGGTGCGCGGCGGGCAGGTCAACGCCTACCTAGGCATTGTGGACGGGTACGCGGGCGGCGGCATTCAAGTGCCACTGGCGCCGATGGCAACGTTTTGGCTGGTCGGTCCGACGGTAGCCGGAGCCCGGGTCTATGCCGATGGCTCTTTGAATTGGCATAGCCTGACACCCCGGCCATAACATAGCCTTAGAAGGACAGGGAAGACTCCATGCGGGTAATCGGGTTAACGGGCGGGATAGCAACGGGCAAGAGCCAAGTCAGCCGATGGCTCCGGGAGGCCGGCGCCGTGGTGGTTGACGCCGATGCCTTGGTTCATGCTGCCCAGCGACGGGGACGCCCGGCATGGCGGGAGATTTGGCTAGCGTTCGGCTGGCCGGTGCTGCTGGCCGACGGCAATTTGGCCCGAAGACGGCTCGGACGTCTCGTCTTTGGGGATCCCGCCCTGCGCGAGCGGTTGAACGCGATCATGCGCCCGGGAATCCAGCGGCTGATTCTGCAGGAGGTGGAGCGCAACCGCCAGGCTGGCGTCGCCACCGTAGTGCTTGACGTGCCGTTGCTGATCGAAGGGGGGTTGTACCGCACCGTGGACGAAGTTTGGCTGGTTTTTGCCACGCCTGACCAACAAGTTGCCCGGGTTATGGCGCGCGATCGGGTGCCTCCGGAAGCCGCCCGTCAGCGGGTCGCCGCGCAGATGCCCATTGACGCCAAGGTCGGGTACGCCCACCGCGTGCTGGATAACACCGGAAGCTTGGAGGCATTGCGTCAGCAGGTGTTCGCCGCCTGGCACGATGTCGAGTGAAATCGGGGCGATGGCTCCTAGGGCTGGCGGCAATCGTCGCGGCGAGTCTTATATTGCTCTATCGGGGCATCGCGCCGTTCCCCTTTCGCCAGGAAATTACGCAAGCGGCTCAAGCCGAGTCCCTAAGCCCGTACTTGGTCGTGGCCGTGGTGCGGGTGGAGAGCGGCTTTCGGCCGGATGCGGTCAGCCGGCGCGGAGCGATCGGCCTGATGCAGTTGTTGCCCGCCACCGCGAGCTGGATCGCACAGCAAAACGGGTGGCGTCAAACCTCCGCGATGTTGTCCGACCCGGCGTCTAACCTGCGGTTGGGCACCTGGTATCTCAACTATTTGCTGCGCACCTTTAAGGGGCAGCAAATCTTGGCCCTGGCGGCGTACAACGGCGGACCGAACACCGTGCGCACCTGGCTGAAAAAGGGACTTCTGTCGGCGCTTGAGCCGAACCCGAACCATATTCCGTATCCCGAGACCCGCAATTTCGTCAAACGGGTGCGACGCTACGAGTGGTGGTATGTAACCATGTATGGCCTGCCCGGAATGCACGCACACTGGGCAGGGGGTGGTCTCCATGGCAAAGGTTATGTCCGAAGAGACGAAACTGAAGCTGGGACGCCGTCTCGGGGTGGACAATATCGTTCGTGAGCAAGGCTGGGGCGGGGTACCATCCCGCCAATGCGGCAATCTGGTTCGCGAGGCGATTCGGCTAGCCGAGGAAGAACTGCGCCAGCGGTAAAAAAAGAACCCCGGACAGACGGCTAGGCCTGGCCTAGCCGTCTTTCTGCGCGACGAACGCCCCACCGCGGGTATGAATTCCTTGTCAGCGGGAAAGACCAGTAATGGACAAAACGGGACTGGCGCGGCTCCGGTGCGGGCGGCAACCGGCCCCGCTTGGCGAGTCTGAGCGAAGGAGCGAATGGATTTGCTGAGATACTGGCTATTGACCGTGTGGCTGGCGTTGTGGCCCACCTCCCCCGCGCCCGCGCTGTTGGCCCCGCACGGCGGGGCGCTTTGGGCCCGATTGGAGTGGCAGTCGGATGCGCCGAGGATTTTGTCGTCCCCATCGACGGATCCGCGGCCAAAGATCTTAAAATTGCCCTATGTGTTAGGAGAACGCACCACCAATTTTTATCATGCCACGGCCAGCCAGGCCGGCAATATCGAACTGGCGGCGAGACGGCTCAACGGAACCGTCGTGGAACCGGGCCAGGTATTTTCCTATTATGCCAAGGTTGGACCGTACACCGCCGCCAACGGATACGGATGGGGCCGTGCTTTCGTGGGCGAGCGCATCGTGCCGTCGGTGGGAGGCGGGGTCTGCCAGGGTTCCAGCACCTTATACGCGACCCTCCTCCGGACCGGGCTACCGGTTGTGGAACGCCATCAACACGGTTTAACCGTTCCCTATTTGCCTGCCGGGGAAGACGCGACCGTCGCCGCGGACTATCTGAATTTTCGCTTTCGGAATAACCGCTCGACACCGGTGCTGATAACCGCTCAAACCGGGAGCCGGCACTTGACGGTAGCGGTCTGGGGCGCGACCCCGGGTCCCCAAATCGTCGTCAAACACCAAATTCTGGAACACTACCCGTTTCGCACGGTGGTACGGGTGAATCCGCTCCTTAAGCCCGGTGCCGCCGAGGTGCTGGCGCCGGGACAAACCGGTGTAAAGGTGCGAACTTGGCTGGAAATTCACACCCCTAACGGGCTTGTCAGCAAGGAACTGGGAGTCGATCGCTATCGCCCCAGTCCCCGCATCATCGAACGCCATGCCCCGTCGTAAGTTCCGGTCGGGCCGGCTTTAGGCGGTGGCATGAGGCCGCGTGATGCGGAGCGAAGGCCGGCTCCCTGCTCATGGCTCGCTGGGAGCGCGTCCGCCGGTGGACCATGTGCTCGGAGAGTACCATGTGCTCGGAGAGTACCATGTGCTCGGAGAGCGCGACTGGTCCTGGAGACCCCAAACAACCGTGACGTGATGGCCCGGGAAGGTGGCAACAGGTCGGGGTGGCCAGAAAGGAATAAGTCCATGAGAACGGTATCGGTGACTCGCCTATCCTGTTGCTTGCCGTTTTGAGTGCCTGGCGTGACGGAACCTTTTGGTTGCCGATCTGCGCAATACCGCCGTGCAAAACGCTACACTGTGGGTCGGTGCGCGTAGGCGCGCGCCCCGGACCCAAATAGCAGATGACACTTTGCACCGGTACGGACGTGGTGGAGTATTTTCTGTCGCCAGGGCCGGTTGCCAGCGTCGCATGAACGCCGTATTGGGCCGGTACGGACAAATGCCATGCCACCGCACCTGAACCGTGTGCTGGCGGGCAGACTGACACATTGGGCTCACGATGTAGCCGGGGGGCGCTTACCTTTAGGATGGGCACGAGGGGCGACCATTGGACAGGGCGGGTCAGTCGCAGTAAAAAAAGAAGGTTTCCTTGTCGAACCGGTCTGCCAGCAACTTGCCTGGTTTACCATATTGTTCCCAAACTTTGTGAGCTACTTCCCGCGTTCCACGAATACGGACATATTTCCGCCCCGCCCGGTTTGTCCCCTCACGGATCTGACTGGCATTCGGTGGGGTGAGCTGCCCCGATGGTACAGGCGGGTCCGTCGGGGATGGAAACCGTGTTGGCGAACCGTACACGGTGGTCATTGGCAGAGGCGTTGCGGTGAGGATTTTGTCCACGATTCGATCGACGCTCACCTCATCGAGAGGGCAATCTGCGCCCTTGGTCAGATACACCATCGCTTGTCGCGGCTTCAGAACAGGCATGGAACATTGATCGGCCACCAACCACCTGGCCTGGGTGAACACGACAATCGGTTCGATCGGGGGTAGGGGCTGGGGTAAGCCGTGGAGCGCATACCATTGGTGAAATCGCCGCCGGTGCGTGTTATGTTGATGGATGGGGCTGTGCGTCTTAACCCACTTGCCCGCTTCTTTGCGAAAACACTCGTCGTTTTTCAGCAAAATCGCCCCATCCCAGGCCTTTGTTTCAATGAGAAAGATGCCACCGGGTCCAATAGCGATATGGTCAATTTGGGCATATTCACCAGGTTGGTATTCGAGTACCACATCGTTGATGATCGCCCATGCCTTCGGGAGACGTGCCCATAATCGCCAGCTAACGGCAAATTCCCCGCGGGCACCCTGCTGGCTGTCACGGCGCTGTTTCGTCCTGACCATCGCAGTCGCGAGAGGCGTGAGCGCCCAATGGAGGATTTTGGGAATTTCGGCGTCAACCCGCTCTCGGACGTGTTGTCTCTGGGCTGCTGCCTTCTCATCAACTCTTTTAAGAAATGCTGATTTTTGCGCACCGGATTGAGTAAAGATGCGGGCCACGCGGCCCCCTCCATTCCGTCGTTAAGAGATTGTCGAGAATTATACCATGTTGCCAGTTGCCAGAATACGGCAGGACGTCGAGGAGGGGATGTGGTTCAAAATTGCTACCGCCCAGATTATGCCACAAGAGCTGGGATCTCCGAGGCGTGTTGGGTGTATCGCAAAACTCCTGCCAGCGGCGGTGAGGCGTGGCTTAAAGACGCTTTTGCCGGCGCCTTGCGCGATGCCGGATGCGATCGGCAGCCCCAGGGCGCGATATCGCGGATAGTCCCAGCGCGCCTGGGGATTGGGGACGTCGCGGATCGCGTCGGCGACGGCGGGAACGGTCGTTTCCCCCCCAGTCCGTGTGGCCAACGTCCCGAGCACGGGGTCGGGGCCTCGGTTTCCCACGCCGCACAGAGGCGCCCGTCGGCGACGCCTCCCCGAACCGGGCCTGGGCGGTTGCGCAAGGCTTTTCGCGGGCATGATCCGTATCGCCGCTCTCCACCAGGGTTTTACCGGGGCCCCCAGACATGGGGGCCCCTCGTCCCCGAGCCCGGACGCGCCATCGCCGAGGAGGGCCACCGGACGACAACGGCGCGCGTCTAACCCCGCCGGGAGCGCAGGAATATACCCCCGCTGTCCGGCGCCGAAATGACCATCGGCGCAGGATGGGATAAAATACCCAGGTGAGCGGTGGCGCCGCAAGGAGGCAGGCCGATGGTTAGCAAGCTTCCCCCCAATCAGAAGGAGACCCGGTTGTTTCCCGTGCTGCATTATGGCAGCGTGCCCGTGCTGGACCGGCAAGGCTGGCGGCTTCGGGTGTTTGGGGAGGTTGCCGCCCCGATGGAGTGGACCTGGCAGGACCTTCAAGCCTGGCCGCGAACAGACATCGTGGCCGACATTCATTGCGTGACCGGCTGGAGCAAGCAGGAGACCGTTTGGCGCGGCATCAGCACCAGAACCTTGTGGCAGCGGATTCAACCTGGACCGCAAGCCCGATTCGTCATGGTGCATGGGGCCAACGATTTTTCCGCCAATCTGCCCGTTCGGGATTTTTTGGAGGAATCAGTGCTGTTGGCCGATGAGTACGACGGTAAGCCTTTAACCCCCGAGCACGGGGGTCCCCTGCGCTTGGTGGTGCCCCAGCTCTACTTTTGGAAGAGCGCCAAGTGGGTGAGCGGGATCGAATTGATGATCGAAAACCGGGCCGGATTTTGGGAAGAGCGGGGCTATCACATGCGTGGCGACCCCTGGCAAGAGGAGCGTTATTGGTAAGCGGCGAAGGGGTGACGATATGAAAATTTACACGCGAACCGGTGACGGCGGCGATACCAGCCTGTGGGGCAAAGCCGGAGAGAAACGCGTCCGCAAGGATGCGGTGCGGGTGGAGGCGTATGGCACCGTCGACGAGGCGAATGCGGCGCTGGGCGTCGCACGGCGCGAGGTCGGGCCGGGGCCGTTGGCGGAGCCGCTTCAATGGATTCAACATCGCTTGTTTGCGATGGGCGCAGACCTTTCCAACATCAACCCGGACGCGCTCCCGCGCATTCAGGCCGCCGACGTCGACCGGCTTGAGCAATGGATCGATGAATGGGAGGCGACTCTGCCGCCCTTGCGGCACTTTATTTTGCCGTCGGGGTCCCGGGCCAGCGTGTTCTTGCACGTGGCCCGCACGGTCACGCGCCGTGCCGAGCGGCGAGTGGTCTCGCTGGTGGCCGAGGAACCGCGCTATGCCCTGCAGCTTCGCTTTCTCAACCGGTTGTCCGACTTGCTCTTTGTGGCGGCCCGCACTGCCAACCACAACGAGGGATCAGGCGATGAACCGGCGCGATTCTAAGGCCCGCGGGGCGGACGCGCTGCGGGCCGTGGACGAACTGAACGCCATGCTTGGGCTGCTGCGGGGAACCTTGGCGCCTTCCTGGGAGGACTGGCTGATCGCGGTGCAACACCAGCTATTTGCGGTGGGGGCCAATCTCGCCCGCTATGCCCGGGCAGCGGGAACGGAGGGGGAACTGCCGTTGTTGCCCGCCCTGCCGAGCGACGGCGCGGATTCGGCGACGGACGATTCCCCGGCCGGAGTTCTTATGAATTGGGCCCGAAGCGTGGCGTGGCGGACCTGGCGCCGGGTTGCCGCGCTGGAGACGGCGGAAGCTCCCGCCCAGTACCTGCAATGTCTGGTGTCGAGCCTGGCCGCAGCCGAGGCGTCTTTAAAGACGGGAACGGTTCAGATCGGGCCGGAGCGGGGTGGCACCGGGTTCGACTCCGAGAGAAAACCCGAGAAAGGATCGAGCGAGTCATGAAGCGCCAGTTCACGGCGGAGGAGGCCAACCAGTTGCTGCCGACTCTTCGCGAGCGGCTCGACGGGTTGCGGCAGTTGCAAACCCTAGCGCGGCGCAAGTACGAAGAAATGCGTGACATTCGCGAAGTTGGCTATCGCAGGGACGGCAACCTGATTATGCGCACCGACTATCAATTGGCGAAGCACGAATTTGACCAAATGGTGGCTCGGGCGAACGGCATTCTGGCGGAAATCAATGAGCGGGGATGCCGGGTGACCGATGTTGAGCTGGGGTTGGTCGACTTCCCCGCCGTGCTTGACGGGGAACATATCTACCTGTGCTGGCAAATGGATGAGCCGGAGGTTGCCTTTTATCATGGGACGCACGAGGGGTACACCGGCCGGCGCCGGCTGCCGAAATCCGGCTCGGTGCCGGACTAGGGATGGATTCCCAATGATTCGGCATGGGGTTTTAAGCTTTCTATGACAAATTCGATCAGCGTGTCGAGATCCATGCCCAATCCCTCCGCCCCGCTGGTGACGTCGGCCCGGTTGACGGTTCTGGCGAAGCTTTTGTCTTTAAGCTTCTTTTTCACCGAGGCGGCGGTCACTTGGCTTAAGCTTTGTTGCGGACGGACCAGGGTGACTGCCACCACGAATCCGGTGAGCTCGTCGACGGCATAGATGGCTTTTTCCAACAGTGATGTGCGCGCGATGCCGTTTTCGGTTACATGTGATTGAACCGCTCGCACGATCGTCTCGGAGAAGCCGGCCTCCCGCAAGATGGCCGCCCCGGCGATGGTGTGCTGTCCGATCTCGGGATAGGATTCGTAATCGAAGTCGTGGAGCAGGCCGACGAGGCCAAAGCTGGCCGGGTCTTCTCCGTAATGGCGGGCGAGGGCTTGCATGACCGCTTCCACCGCCAGGGCGTGCTTGATGAGGTTGGGGTTTTTGGTATAGCGGTTTAACAGATGCCAGGCGGTTTCGCGCGACGGCACGGCCATTTGGTTCATGCAGATCCCTCCTTGCGGCACCGCTCCAGGCCATGGCGGAGCGCCGCTATGTTATTTTCGCATTATACCAAACCAGCCCGCGGTTGATGGCTTGATCAGGGCGGGAAGGACTCAAAAAACCGAGGCTGGGCCAGGACGAGGATGGCGGCGGGGGGATCGCGCGACCGTGGCGCAACGCGTTCGGACCACCGTGTGCCGCGCCGGCAGCCGGGCTCCCGGCGCGGGGAGGCGGTAAACAGGGAAAAGCCGGATATGGCCCTTGCTAACCCGGGGCGCATTTCCTAAGATTTAGGAAAACCTGTGGCCGACGGCCAGTCAGGAAAGAAAGGATGGACGACACGATGGCAACTCGTCCCCACTTAGACCAGCTTAATCTGGCTCCCGGGAAACGTGCGCGCCTTTACCGCCTGCTCTATCAGGCGGGACCCGCCAATGGGACGCTGATGATTTTGCCCATAGACCAGGGATTGGAGCACGGCCCCCGCGACTTTTTCGATGCTCCGGAGGGGGTAGACCCGAATTTTCAGTTTCGGATTGCGCTGGAGGGAAACTTCTCGGCGATTGCCTGTCAGATAGGGTTGGCGGAAAAGTATTATCCAAGCTACGCCGGAAAAATTCCGCTGATCGTGAAGTTAAACGGCAAGACCGAGATTCCGTCGGACGAGACCCCTCTTTCGCCGCTGAACGCCAGTGTCGAAGAGGCGGTTCGCCTCGGTGCCGACGCGGTGGGTTATACGCTTTACGTGGGCTCTGCCCGCCAGGATGAAGATTTCAAGCAATTTCGCAGCGTGCGCGAAGAGGCCAACCGTTTCGGCATGCCGGTGGTGGTGTGGTCGTATCCGCGCGGCCGGGCGATCGAGGACAGGGGTGGGAAAGACACGGTGTATGCGATTGATTACGCGGCCCGGGTCGCGCAAGAATTGGGCGCCGACGTGGTCAAACTCAACGTGCCCAAGATTGACCCCAACAAGCTGCGGTCCGCCCCGGCGGAGTATCAACGCGAGTGGACGGAACATGCCGCCTTGGAACAGGTTATCCGTTCGGCCGGCCAATCGCTGGTGATTTTTGCGGGCGGGGACAAAGGCCAAGGCCAGCAGGCCTTGCAAAAGGCCGAACATTGCCTGGCGGCGGGAGCCACGGGTTTGATTTTTGGCCGCAACGTGTGGCAGCGACCCTATGCCGAGGCGTTGTCGCTGGCGCGTTCCATCCACGAATTGGTAGCGCGGTACAGTCATTAATCGAGCACGGTGCTCTGGGCAATCCCGGAAACCGTGCCAAAATGCCCCGACCCTAAGCTGGTGGCGGCTTTCGTCTCCCTGCATACCGTGGCAGTATCTCGGAGACGAAGGAGAGGTCGCTGGTGGCAGCAGGACAAGAGCGCGGCCAACCCCCGGCCGGCACCGGCCAATGGGTCGAAAAGCCTGCCCGCGCGGTTTTGGGCCAACGCTATCGCCGGTTTGTCATTCGCACGCACCTGATTCGGGCCGGGGAGCGCCTGACGGAGACGCTGATACCGTATTTAAAAGGGCGCGTCAGGCCGGACGACATTGTGGTGTTGGGAGAGAAAGCGGTCGCTATCGCCGAAGGGCGCGCGGTGTTGTTGCAAAGTATCAAGCCGCGCCGCGCGGCGAGATTTCTGTCGCGACAGGTTCGTCCGCTGGGTTACGGGTTGGGCTTGCGACGGCCGGAGACCATGGAAATGGCGATTCGTGAGGCGGGACTGGGCCGGATTTTGCTGGCTGCGGCGGTGGGCGCGGCCGATCGGTTGTTGGGCCGTTCCGGGGATTTTTACCGGATTGCCGGTCGGCGGGTGGCGTCGATTGACGGACCGGGCCCCACCACGATACCTCCGTATCACCAGTATATCGTGCTGGCGCCCACACACCCGGAGATTTTGGCTAACGAACTGTCCCGCCGTCTCGAGGCAGCGGTGGCGGTGGTGGATGTTAATGATGTGGGCAGTGAGGTTTTAGCCGCCTCCGCAGGGATCGATGGCCATTTGGTCGCGGAGTTGTTGCGTGACAATCCCATGGGACAGGGATCCCAGAGGACGCCCATCGGGGTCTTGCGGCCGGTCCCAGACATGCCTCCCCAAGCTCTCTGGCTGCGGGTGCCGGCAGGAAAGGCCGATGGCGGGATGATGCTGCCGATGCCCGGGGCAGGGGATGCTTGCCCGTTATGGACGGTCGATCAAACGGCCACCACGGATGCCGGCAGTCCTCCTCCCGGTTAAGCCGCCTTGGCTGGGAAAACGTCACCGGGGCAGCGGACCCCAGCCCGTCCGGTGAAATGGCCCGATGAGAACGCCGCTTTGACCGGTCGCTCCTTTTCCGTGTTTTGGTGCCGGCCGCCATGCCGGTTGGAGCGAGCGGCTCGGCTTCTGGGGCGGCCACCGGGTCCGACCGGCAGATTGGCGTGGGGCCGAGATGGGAGCCCGGCACGATGGGGGGCGGGGATTTGCAGCCGGTTGCCAGCGCGAGTCGATAGAAACGCACGGGTCGTTTATAATAGGGGCATGATGGGTGCCGGAGGAGTCCCTTCGGGGCCGTTTCCGCGGTGAAGTCCTGAGAGAAGGCGGTGAATCGCCCGGATCGGCAGAGTCGGGCGGGTCGATGGACATTTTCAAAGAAATGGAACGGCGAGGTCATGAGCAAGTCATTTTCAACTATGACAAGGCCACGGGGCTCAAGGCCATCATTGCGATCCATGACACCACCCTGGGCCCCGCCCTGGGCGGGACCCGGATGTTGCCATATGCGGCTGAGGATGCGGCTTTAGAAGACGTGCTGCGTCTCTCGGAAGGCATGACTTATAAAGCGGCCGCCGCGGGTTTGGACTTCGGCGGGGGCAAGACCGTCATTCTAGGCGATCCGGCCCAGGACAAATCCGAGGGTTTGTTCCGGGCCTTGGGTAGATTTGTTGAAACCCTGAACGGCCGTTACTCGACCGGCGAGGATGTTGGAACCTCCGAGGAGGACTTCCTGATTGCTCTGCGGGAGACCCGCCACCTGGTCGGGTTGCCCCCGGCCTACGGGGGATCCGGCGATACCGGGGATATGACGGCTTTGGGCGTCATTAACGCGATGAAGGCGGCACTGATGCACAAAAACGGATCCTCCTCGCTTACCGGCCGTCGGGTGGCGATTCAGGGACTGGGTAAAGTCGGGTTTCATGTGGCCAAGCGGGCAGTGGAAGAAGGGGCCCATGTAGTGGCTGCGGACATCAATCCTCACACGGTGGGCCGGGTCGCTTCGGAATTGGGGATAGAACCCACCGACCCCTGGGCGGTGCTGGAGACGCGGTGCGACATCTTTTCGCCCTGCGCCCTCGGCAATGTCATTAACGAAGACACGGCGGAGCGCCTAAACTGCCAAATTGTGGCCGGATCGGCCAACAATCAGTTAAAGGACAACTCCTTTGGGGAGGCTCTTAGCCAACGCGGTATTTTGTATGCTCCCGACTTCATTTGCAACGCGGGCGGATTGATTCAGGTCGCGGACGAAGTGCGGGGCTATCACCCCGATCGGGTGCGTCATCAGGTGGAGGCGATTTACGATCTCTTGCTGGCGATTTTCCGGGAAGCGGATGCCAAGGGGCTGTCCACGACGGCGGTGGCGATGGGACGGGTCGAACAGCGGTTGTCGCAAGTCCATGCGATTCACCGCATCCGGACGTGACGAGGCTCGCCGCCACGGGGGGGAAACCGGTTTGACCCGACGGCGCCAGCCAGCAATGGGCAGCCAAGTGTCCGCGGCCGGCCTGGACTGAGCGGCGCATTTGACAGGTTGCTCTGCCATCCGTTATTACACGCGCCGCACATCCCCAACTGTGGTGATGAGGATGTTGGGCAAAGGGATCGGGATGCAGCCACACGGGCTGAACAGAAGGGAGCCGGAGGGAATGGCCACACAATTTCGATCAGAACAAACGGCAGACAGGCAACGGACGGAAAACCGGGATCCGTATCAGGGGCACCGCGCCTTTCGCACCCTTTCGGGGACGCCGGTGCACGACCTTTATACGCCCGCTGACCTTCCGCCGTCGGCTGGCAATGATCGACCGGGACAGTACCCATACACCCGCGGGATTCATGAAACCATGTATCGCGGGCGGCTATGGACGATGCGCCAATTTGCCGGATTCGGAACCGCGCGCGAGACCAACCAACGGTTTCACTATTTGCTTGAACAAGGCCAAACCGGACTGTCGGTGGCTTTCGACATGCCGACGCTGATGGGCTACGATTCGGATGATGCGCATAGCCTGGGAGAGGTTGGCAGAGAGGGGGTGGCGATTGATTCGCTGGGAGACATGCAGCGCCTGTTTGCGGGGATTCCGTTGGACCAAGTCTCCACCTCAATGACCATTAATGGCCCCGCACCGATTATTTGGGCCATGTATCTGGTAGCCGCCGAACGCCAGGGGGTTGCCTGGGACAAATTGCGAGGAACTTTGCAGGCTGACATTTTAAAAGAATACATTGCCCAAAAGGAATGGATCTTTCCACCAAAGCCATCCATGCGGCTGATTGTTGACATGATGGCGTACGCTACCCATCACGTACCCCAATGGAACTCGATCAGCATCAGCGGGTATCACATCCGGGAAGCGGGGTCGACGGCAGTTCAGGAACTGGCATTTACCCTGGCGGACGGATTTGCTTATGTGGAGGCGGGCATCCAGGCGGGACTTGATGTCGACGCGTTCGCGCCCCGGCTGTCGTTCTTTTTCAATTCACACATTGATTTTTTTGAGGAAATCGCCAAATTCCGGGCGGCGCGCCGAATTTGGGCACGCCACCTGAAGGACAAATACGGGGCCAAGGATCCCCGGTCCTGGACCATGCGGTTTCACACCCAAACCGCCGGATGTTCCCTGACCGCGCAACAGGCGGAAAACAACATCGTGCGCACGGCTTTTGAGGCACTGGCCGCGGTGTTGGGAGGAACCCAGTCGCTGCATACCAATTCCATGGACGAAGTGCTCTCGTTGCCCACCGAAAAGGCTGTCAAAATCGCGCTGCGCACCCAGCAAATTATTGCCTACGAAACCGGAGTGCCCAATACGGTTGATCCCTTGGCTGGGTCCTATTATCTTGAGGCGCTGACGAATCACATGGAGCAAGAGGCGGAAGCATACTTTGCGCGGATCGAAGAAATCGGGGGCGTTTTGCCGGGCATTGAAAACGGCTTTTTTCAACGGGAAATTGCCGAGGCCTCCTATCGATACCAAAAGGAACTGGAGAATCATGAACAGATCCAGGTGGGGGTCAACGCTTTTGTGGAACCGGAATCTGCCGAAGACCGCATCCAAATCCTAAAGATTGGTCCGGAAGTTGAGCAAGAGCAGATTGCCGATCTTAAGGCCTGGCGCGCCACGCGTCAGGAAGAGACCGCGAGCCGCGCGCTGGCGGGGCTCCGGGAGGCTTGCGCGACGGCTAGCGCGCCGCTAATGCCGCGGATCGTGGACTGTGTTCGAGCCGGTGCCACCGAGGGTGAAATCGTACAGGCGATGAAGGACATTTTTGGCGGATGGCGGGAACGGCCAGTCTTTTAACACATAGGCTGCGCAGAAAATTGGTCAAGGCTGATCTCTGTCCGCAAGCGGGCATGGCGACCGACAACGTGCCGTGGGCGGCGACGGTGTTGGACTTCGACCAGGCGAGTGGGGTTGGCCAGGGTCGGAGCATTCCGGGCGCTTGGTATGCCGTATCGAGGTGAAGGGCCGTGCGCAGCTTCGGGATGGAATTTAGGCCATGGAATCTTTCCCGTTGCCGGCGGGGACGATGGATGGTGTTTGGGTGGCTCGGGCGTCACGTGGGGGTGCGATGGGTCCATCGCCTGATGTGGCTGACCCAGGCCAAATTTGTGGTGTCGGTGGCGATTGTGGTGTTTCACCAAGAGCAGGTGCTCTTCTTGCGGCACAGTTATCGACCGCGCTACCCGTGGGGACTTCCGACGGGGTGGGTGCGCCCGTCCGAGACGCCCGAAGAGGCGGCACTGCGCGAAGTGGCGGAAGAGGCCGCGATTTGTCTGGAGCGTGTGGATTGGGTTGCCTCGCAACGACCGACCGCTCATCACCTGCAATTGACCTATCGCGGGGAAGTGTCGACGGCGCTCGCGGTTGGGCCATCGGGTGACGGGGAGATTTTGGAAGGCCGCTGGCTGTCGTTGGGCGACTGGCCGGACGGGTTGTTGCCGTCGCAAGTGGCCCTCATCGAAGCGGCCTCCACCGCTCGCAACCGTATGGGGGGAATTCATCGCCAGCCAGTGTCTGGCGAGCGATGTCAAAGCCCGAAAGACTAGGTGGGGAGGGAGATGGCCGGTGCGGCAAAGACGGGTTGAACGGGCGGCCGGAGTAGTCCTGGCGGGGGTGGTGCTGGCGGGGTGTGCAACGTCGCCGGCAACACCGCTGGTAGGGTTGCCCACGACCACTTATCCCGCCGTGTTGCGCTACCCGATTGGACGGGTGGGGCCCGTCTTGGAAGGACAGGTCGAGGCCATTACGGTCAGTCGGAACGTCGTTTCGGCTGTCGTCCGCTGGACCAACATCCCCCAGTCCGCATCACTGCTGCGATGGGCGCGAGGATCGCTGACATCCACCCGCCCCCTCGTGCAGTATGTGGCGGCGGTGAATGTCAACGGCCATCTCTGGTGGGCCCGCCGGCAGGCTTCGTCGTTGGTGGTATCGGATGGGACGGTGCGCCGAACGGTGGAGTTGCCAGCGGGGGCTTCTCCCGTGCCGCAGCTGATGGTGGTCCCATCCGGCGCCGGGGGCGCAATTGTGCTCCGCACGCCAACTGGTGAGGGGGTGCAAAGCTGGGGCGATTTAGGAATGGTGTGGAGTCCTTTGCCAGCAGGGCAACCCGGTCCGGTTGCAATGGGCCCGGGCCGCACCCTGTGGGCGGCAGTGGCCCGCCCCGATCACCTGTTGGTGCGGGCCGGGGCCAGGTGGCGGCAATGGCCGCTGCCCGGACCCGTGCTGACCATGTGGCCAGGACGGCGGGGGATGTGGGTGCTGATCAATACCGTGTCCAATGTGCAGTCCGGGATTGGCACGAGCATAATGGAGTTTTCGGCGTCGGGTCAGCGCCTGCGGCAGATTGCGGTGCCGGAACCGTCCACCACCGGGCCGGGCTCCATTACGCCCTGGTATGGGGGAGCCACCAACATCCTGTCCAGTGGCCCCCGCCAGGCGGTGGCGGTGTTGTGGGACCCGGCCTCCCAACAGATTGCCCTGGAGGGGATTGATCTGGGCACCGGCCGGGGTCAACTGTGGCCGCGGGCGATTTTGTCTGATAATCTGGCACCGGGCCAACGACCGAACTTTCCCCTGCGGCAGGTGGACGGGATGACAGTGATCGGCAACGGAAATGGCCTGGCGTTTTATGTCCCCAGCACGACCGTCTGGTCGCGGGTCCATAACATCATGAATTAAGCCGCTCAGTCATACCTTCTCAGAAGAACCTTGCCGAGGAGGGGGAGACATGGACATCGCGTCGGAGGGGCCGAACGCGGGCGCGACGGAGCAGCGGGCGGTAATCACCGGGGGGAGCCGGGGGATCGGCTTCGCCGTGGCGCGGCGCCTGGTGGCTAACGGCGCCAAGGTGTTGCTGGTGGCGCGGGATCCGGCCACATTGGAGGCGGCGGTGGGCATTTTGAATCAAATCCGGCCCGGTTCCGCAGCGGGCCTGCCATGTCGGGTGGACGGGCAGGAGCGCACCGCCCGGCTGATTGTCGACAATGCCCTAAGACAATGGGGTCGCGTCAATTTGTTGCTGAATGCCGCTGGCGGGGCCACCGTGGCGTCGGTCTTGGATGCGCCTTGGGACGTCTGGCGGAGCGATTTTGAGGTGAAATTTTGGGGATACCTGTCTTTGTTGCGGGCGGTTATGCCGGCTTTTCGAGAGGCTGGCGGGGGGGTTGCGGTCAATATTCTGGGGGTGGCGGGGAAAGATCCCAGTGTCCGCCTGCCTATCGCCAGCGCCATTAACGGGGCGCTGCGGAACGTGACCAAAGTTCTGGCGGATGTGGGGGCGGCGGACGCCATCCGTATCGTAAACGTCAATCCCGGCGCGACCGAGACGGACTTGCTGCCTGACATGGCGCGGGGGACAGCCCGACTACTGGGACGGGACCCGGCCGTAGTGCTGGCGGAAATGCGGGCCAATGCGCCTTTTGGCCGGCTTCCGGCCGCGGATGACATTGCCGAGTGCGTGCTCTTTCTGATGTCATCCCACGCCTCCTTTATTACCGGTACCAGCATCGACGTCGATGAAGGGGTCCATCGCGGGCCGGCTTAACGGCTAAACCGGCGGAGCGGATCCGACGGACAGCGTTAGTGCGCCTGGGCTAGCGGGACCGGCTCCGGGGAGGTGTCCTCCCTGAACAAGCGGCCGCGGCGGGAAGACAACAGAACATTAGGCGTCTCGAAGCCGTCTGGGGGCGATAGCGCAGCCTGTTGGCGGGTGCCGTCTCGGAGCCGACCCGAACGCAAGAGACGCCGGGTGGGCTAAGACGTATGCAGTTCTGCATAGCGTTGTCGAAGATTGTGGATATGTTGGGGATAACGTTGTGAAAAAACTGTGGATGAATTGTGCATAACAGAAGGAAATCCTTTTGTGTCGCACGAATTGAATGGTTGCGTGAAGACAACGGAATCAGGAGGGAACGCGCCATGGAGGAAAGATGCCCGATTTGCGGGTCAGAGGATATTGTCACCACCGGTCCGTTAACCGTGGAAGGCCCGCGAGCGATGATGACTGTTGTTCATGGGCGACAGTGCATCCTGTGCGGGAATCTGCAGGTGATGGTGCCCCAGGCGCTGCTGGTTCGGCTCTATCCGCCCGGATTGCGATATTTGACCCAAGGGCGGCGGGCCCGGTTGCAGAATCGCCGCAAGGTGCGGCGTCGGGCTATGTCGCGCATTACATGACCCGCCCGGATTCCAGGCGCCCGCTATCCGCAGTGGATGTCCAGGACGCAATCATCACCACGCGGCGAACAGTCGTGGACACGGATTTGACATAGGGATGACCCCCCGCAATGCGAGAAATGGCCCCGTTTTATCAGACCTGGCACCCGATCTAAAAAATCTTGGCTGCGGCTGCTGCGCGGGCCGGGCTCGTCAACGAGCTGTCATCACTGCCCCGGTGGTGGGGTCGGCGTGGATCGGACGCCAGCGCCCTGCAACGAGTTCCAGAGACCGGGGAGAGTTAAGCCAGCCGCACCCATACCGTTCCACGCCGCGGTCTTTGAAGGGGACAACGGAGCCACATCCACCGCGCTATCGCAGTCGTTGCCAAAAGGCTTATGCCCGGGCTGAGGGATGGGCCAGGCGAACTCGGCCCGGCTCCGGCTGGAACCCGCACGGTGTCCGGCCGCCACACGCTCGGTGGAGATTTCGGGCGGAGACCGTGGCCGGGAAACCCCGGCTGCCTGCCTGTGGGGATATTGCGGGAAAAAAATTTGCTCCCCCACGCCAGGAGAGGCAAACTAGGGGTGGATCGGTGGTTCCTGTGGCGGACCGTAACTAGTCGGACCATCGGGCGGGGATCTTCCGGCCAGAGGTCCTGTCCTGGGTCAGCGCATAGCAAACCCCCGTCAGCCTGCCGAGAACACAACCATCATACAGGGGGTAGGCGTGGTGAACCCACTAGAGTGGCAAGAGCGCTTGCGCAATGCGGGTTATCTGGCTGATGAGCATTTTAGCTTAATGATCGGTCTGGCCGTCGCCATGCAGCGCCCATTGCTCTTGGAAGGCCCGGCAGGCAGCGGCAAAACATTTTTGGCGGAGGCGCTGGCAGCGGCCACCCGCCGCCAATTGGTGCGCTTGTCGTGTTATGAGGGCATTGACGCTGCGCAGGCCCTGTATGATTGGAACTATCATAAGCAACTCACCGCCTTGGCCCGTCAAGCCGATGTCGATCCGTTCGGACCCGGCTTCTTGCTGGAACGTCCGTTAATGCACGCCCTGACGATTGCCCATGGCGCGGTGTTGCTGATTGACGAAGTGGATCGGGCGGATGAAGGATTCGAGGCGCTGCTGCTCGAATTCCTTTCCGGCTATCAAATCACCGTGCCCGAACGCGACACGGTGCGCGCGGTGGTGCCGCCGATTACGGTTTTGACCTCAAATCGGCAGCGCTCGCTAAGCGATGCGTTGCGCCGGCGGTGCCTCTACGCCTACGTGGATTGGCCCGCGCCGGCGCGCGAGCGGGAGATTGTGCGCCTGTACGTGCCCGAGATGCCGCCGGATCTGGTCGATGCGCTGGTGACCGGGGTGGGTTGCCTTCGCCAGTTTGGTCTGTTAAAGCCGCCCGGTCTGGCGGAAACGGTCGATTGGGCGCGGGCGCAGCGGGTCATGGGCTTTCCAGGCTGGCAAAGGGAATGGGTGCAGGCTACGCTCGGCTGCGTCATTAAAGACATGATGGATTTCGCCACCGTCGCAGAACGCCTGGACGATTTGATGACGGGACGTTCCTGAACGGCGCGACTGGCGGAGCCGGAGGCCCCGCGCACAAGCGAGACGTCCCGCCCGGCCGGGGAGGCGGACCACGCCCCCGCGAGCAGACGCCGGGCTGACGGCTATTCCGCCAGCACCGGGAATGGGGGGCGGCCGACGGCGGTTCCGACCCTGCCGGATTGGGTTTGGCGGTTAGGCGACCGGCGCGGGCAGGTCAAAACGATACCGCAGCGGGTGGGTCCGGGTTTGGGCGCGGTGCGGGGGCCGGATTGGCGGGCGAGCCTGCGTTGGTGGTCGCGTCGGGGGGGCGTCGACGGTCAAGTTTATTGGCGCCGGCAACCTCGCCAACCCGGGCGGATTGTGGTGTTGTGGGATGTCTCCGGTTCGATGCAGGAATACGTCGGGCTTTACGCCCCCTGGATCTACCGTTTGGCGGTGCTTTATCCGCGGGTGGGAGTGTTTCCCTTCGGCGTCACCTGGCAAGATGCTACCCGGGTTATGCGGGGATCGTTTGCCGAGGCCTGGCAGCGGGTGGACGATCAGTCCGGCATTTGGGGAGCAGGCACCGCGATCGGGGCGGCGCTGGGGAGCTGGAATGTTGCGCGGGGTGGTCACTGGCTGTCCGGCTCGACGCTGGTCATTATAATCAGTGATGGCTGGGACGTCGGCCGACCCGAGCAGCTGGAGGAGGCGCTGCGCGCCATCCGCGGCCGTGCCGGGCGGCTGGTGTGGATTAATCCCTTGATGGCCACGCCGGGTTTTTCGCCCAAAACCCGGGCCTTGCGCGTCGCGAACAAATTCGCCGACCTCATGGCGTCGGGACATAATCCCGCGGCGCTGCTGCAACTTGTGCAGCGGTGGCAAACAGCCGATTCTTCGAGGCGGACACCGTGGTTAGCGCGCGGCGAGACGGATGCGACATGAACCAGTATAGGGGGGAGAAGCATGAAACCGGCAGCGTTTGAATATTTCCGGGCATCGAATGCCGTGCAAGCGGTCGGTCTGTTGCAGCAATACCGGGAAGCCAAAATCCTGGCCGGCGGTCAAAGTTTGGTGCCGCTCATGAATTTCCGGCTAAGTCGGCCGTCGGCTTTGGTGGACATTAGCGGGATCACCGAGCTTGCGCGGATTGTCCCCACCGCGCACGGCTTGAGATTGGGAGCCCTGGTGCGCCATCAAGATCTGGTGGATAACCCCATGGTTAGGGAGACGATTCCCGTGTTGGCGGAGGCTGCGGCGCACATTGGGCACTGGGCGGTACGGAATCGGGGAACGGTGGGGGGCAGCCTGGCGCATGCGGATCCGGCTGCGGAACTGCCGGCGGTCATGGTTGCGCTGGGAGCCGACATTGTGGTGATGGATGCGGAGGGGGAACGAAAAATTCCGGCGCGCGCCTTCTTTGTCGGGTTCTATACGACCACCCTGGGCTCCGATGCCTTGATTGTGGCGATCGAGATGCCTAGGCCCCGGGAGCCAGTGGGATTTTATGAAGTGGTCCGCCGCCACGGGGATTTCGCGTTGGCCGGCGCCCTGGTGGAAGCGGGCGAAAGCACCGGTGCCGTGACCTGGTTTGGCGTCACCCCGGCGCCGGTGCGGATGGCCTGGACCGCTTTGGCGGAGGATGAGGGTTTGCGCCGGCAGCAATGGGAGCGGCTGACGCGCGATCTGGATTTTGCCGGCGACGAGGCGTTTCGGCGGCCGTTGGCGGTCACCGTGGCGGAACGCGCCTACCAGCGGGCCAGAGGGGGGCATTAAGCATGGTCGAGACCACACGCATCGAATTGCTGGTCAACGGTGAACGGTTGACGGCGGATGTCGAGCCTCGGTGGAGCCTGGCCGATGTGCTGCGTCATCAACTGGGGCTGTTGGGAACGCACGTGGGTTGCGAGCAGGGCGTGTGCGGGGCGTGCACGGTGCTGCTGAACGGAGAACCCGCGCGGAGTTGTCTGATCTTCGCGGTGGCAGTGGCCGACGGGGTGGCGATCACCACCATTGAAGGCATGAACCGTGCGGAGGGGATGACGCCGTTGCAAACCGCGTTGCGGGAGCACCACGGGCTGCAATGCGGGTTCTGCACGCCCGGGATGGTGTTGACCGCCCACGCTCTGCTCACCCGGGAGCCGGAGGCCGACGAGGGCCGGATCCGGGAGGCGCTGTCGGGAAACTTGTGCCGCTGTACCGGCTATCAATTCATTGTGGATGCGGTAGCCGCGGCGAGACCGGCTTATCGGAAGGAGGAACCTTAAATGGCCGAACAAGCCATGCGGCCGCAAATGATGGGGGCCCGTGTCGCGCGCGTCGAGGACCCTCGGCTGCTCACCGGGCAGGCGCGGTTTCTTGATGACATTCAGGTTCCGGGCATGCTCGAGCTGGCTTTTGTCCGTTCCCCCTACGCAGCCGCCCGCATTCTGGACATCGACACGGGTAAAGCCCGAAAATTGCCTGGCGTGCATGACGTGCTGACCTTCAGCGACTGCCCGTATCGATTGTGGCAGCGGACAGAGTACCAAGTCGGGCAGCCGGCTTTGGCGGACGGCGGCGTGTTCTACGTGGGCGAGCCGGTGGTGGCGGTCGTGGCGGACAACCGGTATCTGGCCGAAGACGCCGCCGAAGCGGTCCGGATCACATACGAACCGCTGACCCCGGTGCTGGAAATGCGCGCCGCCATTTTGGAAGAGCCGCGACGGGTGCATGCCGGGGCGGAAAACGTGTTTTTTCACCGGTCGCATCGCACCCCAGGCTTTGAGCAGGCTTTTGCCGACGCCCCGTTGCACTTGACCGCCACCTTCCGGTTGAACCGGCAGACGGCCGTCAGCATTGAACCGCGCGGAACCGCCGCCCTGCCGGACCCGGCTTCGGGACGGATCACGGTCTACGCGTCGACCCAATCCCCCCATCGCATGCGCAGCGACTTCTCGGAGATTATGGAGATCCCCGAGCATTTGCTGCGGATTGTCGTGCCGGAAGTGGGTGGGGGGTTCGGCATGAAGGCCAACACCTATCCCGAGGATTTGGTGGTGGTTGCCGCCGCCATTAAGCTGCGGCGTCCGGTGAAATGGGTGTCGGACCGCATGGAGTCGTTGTTGGCGGATGTCCATGCCCGCGACGACATTCATGATGTCGAAGTGGCTTTCGAACCTTCCGGCCGCATCGTGGCGGTGCGGGACCATCTGATGGCGGATGGGGGAGCGTATCCGGCCTACCCGTTTTCGGGAGCGGTGGGGGAAACCAGTCTGGCCGCGCGCGTCCTCACCGGCCCCTATCACATTCCCCACCTGGCCACCGAGATCGACTGCACCTACTCCAACAAAATGCCGCTGGGGGCCTACCGCGGGGTATGGGGGCCCGTGGCCTCGTTCATCCAAGAAGGGATCGTCGACCGGGTGGCTCGCCGCTTGGCAAAAGATCCGGCGGAGGTGCGCCGGGTCAATATGATCCGGCCCGAGCAGTTTCCCTATCGCAATGCGGCGGGGGCGGTTTACGACCCCGGATCGTATGGTGAGTCGTTGGAGCGGGCGCTTGATCTGATCGGCTATGAAGAGCGCCGCCGTCTGCAACGGCTCGCCCGGGAATCGGGCCGATATCTGGGGATAGGGATTTCAGCGTTTGTGGAACCGACCGCGATGGCGTCGTCGGAAGCGGGGTCGATCGGCTATGAAGCATGTTCGCTGCGCATCGAACCGACGGGCAAAGTCACCGCCGCGATGGGATTAGGGCCGACCGGGCAGGGTCATGAGACAACCATGGCGCAAGTTATTGCCGATCAGATCGGCGTGGATTTGCAAGACATTGTGGTCTTGCACGGGGATACCGATAGTGCCCCGTTCGGCGGCGGCACGGGCGGCAGCCGCTCCGGCCCGATCGGCGGCGGGGCGGCGCTGGTGGCTGGCCGCCAAATGGGCGAACGCCTCAAAACCTACGCCGCGCACATGCTGGAAGCCTCGTTCGACGACATTGAACTCGGCAACGGGAAAGCCTGGGTGACGGGTGTGCCCAGCCGGTCGGTCAGCATCCGCGAAATTGCAGAAATCGCCTATACCGACGTCAAGCGGATTCCGCCCGGACTTCCCATCGGATTGGAGCTGGTGGCCCGCTACCTGCCGACCCGGTCGGTTAGCTTTTCCAACGGAACGCACATTGCCGTGGTGGAAGTCGACCCGCCAACCGGGTTGGTGTCCGTTATCGATTACGCCGTGGTCAACGATTGCGGTCAACTGATCAATCCCACGATTGTGGAAGGGCAGATTCATGGCGGGGTGGCGCAAGGCGTCGGCGCGGCAATTCTCGAGGCGCTGCGGTACGATGACGATGGGCAACTGACGACCACCTCGCTGATGGACTATTTGCTGCCCCAAGCTACCGATGTTCCGCGGATGCAGATCGCGCACTTAGTGACGCCTGCCGACGGCGAAGGCGGCATGAAAGGGATGGGGGAAGGCTCCCTGATTGCCTCACCCGCAGCCATTGCCAATGCGATTTCCGATGCTTTGGAACCGTTCGGGGTGTTGGTTGACACCCTGCCGGTGACACCGCGGGATATCATCCGCTGGACAGCGCAGTCCGGGTTCTGAGCGCAGGGATGGGCCGGGCGGCCTTAACGCCGCCCGGCAATTAAGGGCGTGGGGGGGTGGGGTGGCGAAAATATTGCGCGATGGCGACCGTGATGAATACCACATAGACCGTGAGCTGCAGGATGCTGGGTGATGCCGCGTAGCCGACAAACGTATGCAATAGGTCCCCCAGCGCGCTCGATTCGCTTAACCAGCCACTCGTGTTCCAGACCGCGGACTGGCCGATCGGCAGCCAGCCCAAAGCCTGGAAGTTTTCGATGCCGTCCGCGATGAGGGCAGCCCCGAAAACCAGCAGGATCACGCCAAACACGTTAAAAAAGGTGGCGAGGGGGACCTGGCGCCCGAGCCGATAAATCCACCAGCTTACCCCGAGACCCAGCAGCAACCCGAGAGCCGCTCCCGCCATAAGCCAACCGGCTTGTGTCTGCAAAGCCACCGCCAGCATGAAAATCACCGTTTCCAAGCCTTCACGGCCGACCGTTACCCCCGCCAGCACGGCCAGTGCCCAACCCGACGACGTGCGCAAGGCGGCGTCCATCCGCACTTCGAGTTGGTGTTTTAAGCCCCGGCTATGGCGTTTCATCCAAAAACTCATGGTTGTCAGCAAAATGGCCGCCACGAAATAGGTGATGCCTTCGAGGATGGTCTGCAGCGCCGTGCCGCGATAGCGATGAATGGTGGCAAAGATGAGAATGCCGCCGGCCAGGTCAAGGCTCAACGCCGCCGCAACTCCCAGCCAGACGCGCCGGATTTGATCGCTGCGGTTCATACGGCGCAGGTAACTGAGAATGATGGCGACGATCATGCTGGCTTCCAAGGATTCCCGGGCGAAGATAACCAGTGTTGGCAGCATGGGGTCCTCCTGTGGCCCGAAATTGCTTCTTACCCTAGACTATGGGCCACCTCTTGTCAATAATGAGAGTCATTATCGTAATGGGGCGCATCACGGGCTGGCGACACCCCCAGAGCGATGTGCTCCGACCTCCCCGGCCCCGCGCGTCTTCCCAAGGGGTCGGCAGGGGTCCGGAGGCTTTGCCCCTCGGCCCCCTGCCCGAAGCTGTTCCGGCAGCAGCGACCGGGCACGGGTGCCGGGACGTCGCGAGCAGGCTTGGGTGCGTCCACTGCCCGTACGATCAGCCGATGATTTCCACGTTTGTCATCTTGTCACCTTGGCGCACCGCGTCAAGCACATCGAGGCCATCGGTAACCTGGCCAAATACCGTGTGGACGCCGTCGAGGTGCGGTTGCGGGGCATGGCAGATAAAGAACTGGCTTCCCCCGGTGTCCCGCCCCCGATGCGCCATCGATAGGGATCCACGCAGGTGACGATGGGGATTGCCGGACGTTTCGCAAGGAATGCTGTATCCGGGTCCGCCCGAACCGTCGCCGCGGGGACATCCGCCCTGAATAACGAAATTGGGGATGACCCGATGAAAAGTGAGTCCATCGTAAAACCCCGACTGGGCCAATTTGGCGAAGTTGGCGACCGTTCCGGGAGCTTCCTGAGCAAAGAGTTCGAGCGTTAAGTCCCCTTTATCGGTGTGAATGATGGCTTGCAATCTGTGGGTCCTCCTTCAGTGGGCCGCCTAGTTGGCGACTTTGGTAGAGTGCTCGCGCTGTTTGCCATTCCAGGGCTGACAACGGTTGCGGGTTCAAATCGTAATGCTGGGAAAATCCTGCCAGCAACGCGCCTTCTACGGCTACCACCGTAAGACCGCCTTGCCCAGGTAGACGGTCGAGCGCTTGGACCGCCTCGGCGCGCAATTGCAGTTCGCTGCCCGCCCGTCGGTAAAATTCCTGCAGCAGGGCCGTCGCCCGGAACGGATCCTGGCGGACCAGCAGCATGCCGCTGACCAGCGCGAACCCGCCGCGGATGGCTTGCGCGATGCCAGCGATTTTTCGCGAATCGTGGAGCAGATCGAACGGGCCTTCGCAGTATGACCCCAAAGCGGCGCCAAACCGGCTGGAGATGTTCAGACGGCCCAGGCCGTCTATGACCCCCGTTGCCATCGAACGGAAATTGGACTCCCACGTTGTGAGATCGCGACAGGGACGGGCGATGGCGAAGCTCAGACAATCCTCGTCGAGCATGACCGCCGATCCGCCGCCGATCCGCATAAAAACCGGGAAACCCAGGCGATTAAGCCAAGCCACCGCATCCGTCAGCCCGGGCAGTCTGCGATCTTTAGGCCCCAGCAGAACATACGGAGCTTGACGCCGCACCAGAATTGCCGGTTGCCCGGTATCCGCCACGGTGCGGGCAACGGTTTCCGCCAACACGGGCGATAACCGCAGATGGTCGGGCGGGGCGTCGGGCGGCAACACCACCAGCCGGTAACGAGGCAAGGTCATCGCTCTCTCCATTTCCGCATCAACCTAGAACCGACCGTGCTATGGTACCTCACTTCCCGCCGAAAGAAAAGGAACCACCGGCCAGGAACGCGTGTCCAGAGGTTGGTCCGGAGTTTGGTGACGGAAATTGTGCCAGCGTCCCAATTCTTCCAAGAAGGCGATGGATGCGGACACAAAGGCTAAGGTATGGGCAAGGCGTCCAGCGCCGCGGTGTTGCGCCAGACGCTCGAGCAGGAGCAGGGCCTGGCTTAAAACAGCGGCCGCCTCGTAGAGTCGGCTGGCTGCGGGGGTGCCGGCGGGGACGATGGGGCCGGTCGCGGCGGGCATGCACCGGCCCAAGGCCAGCCGCAGGGCGTGAAGATGCGCGGTATCCTCCTGGCTCACACCGCTGCCCGAGCCGCGCAGGGTTTCGGTTGCCAGGCAGAGCCTGTGCTGCAGGACGTTCAACGTGGCGCGCAAGCCATTGTCGACGAAATGCGGCGTGACCGTCCCAATCACCGCGGCTCCCCAATAAAGGTAACGAGACGCCCGGTTGGTGGTCAGCAACTCGTCGTCCCAGGCGGCGGTGTTTGGGGGTTCGGCTAAAGGTGTTGGCATCATCACAGTGTGGCAGCGTTGGTATCCCAGAATGCATCCCTGGGGGAGCGTGCCGCCATGGCTCCTTTCGCAATGGTATAACAATCATCGCCGGAAATACGTGGCTGCCAGCAGGAATAGGATGAACCCGCGGTTCCGCGACGGTGCCGGCGCTCGTCGGCGGGGGCGCCCGATGTCTGCGGCGTCGCGCCGCGGTGACGAGACTCCGGGGCCGTGAAAAGAACCCCTGCCGCTGATGGCACCCCCCACATTCTCATTGTGGCGGCGGCCGCCAGATAGGTCTGGCGGCGCTTGGTGTCACGGTTGGCAATCTGCCGATCGGTTTTGGTCGGATGGGCTGCCCGCATCCGGCATCCCCCTCTCTTGATGGCGGCCGCGAGGGCGGCGCCGTCCCTCCTGCCTCTCGGGCCCGCGTCGCGCCCGTCTTTTCGCGCCGGCTGTCATGCTGGCAAAGCGCTCCGCTGGGATTGGTGACCGCCCGTGCCGCATACTTCTATAATAGGACAGAACGGTAGATGCGGAATGGGGGATTTGCGGTGAGTTTGCGAATGGGCCACGTTCTATGGCGTCTAGGCAGCGGCCTCTGGCTGGGGACTATCTTCTTTTTCTTTGTTGGCATCGCGCCCACCGCGTTTCGGGAAGTGCCCATGCCGGCAGCGGCCCGGTTTATCGACCAGGTTTTTCCCATTTACTACGCGGTTGGATTGTGGGGCGGGGGAGCCGCCATGGTGGGTGCCATCTTGGCCGCCTGGTTTTCCGGGAGCCGTCCGGGCTGGGCCATCGCGGCCGGGGGCGCCATTAGTTGGGGACTGGTCATTTATGCCCGCGGGTTGCTGGCGGAGATGGTTCCAATAAATCCTCAATCCGGCCAATTTGCCGCGCTGCATCACCAATCGGTGGTCGTCAATACGGTGATTATGCTGCTGCTGGCGGCTTGCGTGGCGTGGGAAGCCTGGGTTTACCCCGGTTAGGGAAGCTGCATGGTAAAATGGCATAGCGGTTCATCACTGCGGATAGCGGTCGATCCCGAGCCTTGGGGGGTTCCCAATGATCTGGCTTCGTCCATCAACGGCTATTGGGACCACACCGTGACGGTCGCCGACCCGTCGTTTTTCCGTGGACCGGTGCTCACGGTGCAAACCATAGAACCCGGGTGCTCCCCCACGATTCATACCGTTTTTACCGACTATGCGCACTACCTGTACAGTCGTGACCACCTGGCCTGGGATCATCCTTATCGAGTCCGGGTGATTTTCGCGGCGGCCTGCTTGCTAACGGCCGACGGCTGTCTGCTTGCCGCCCGCATGGGAAGGCATACCACCCGACCGGGCTGGATCCAGGCCGTCGGCGGATCAGCGGTGGCGGATGACGTGGTGGACGGCTTCTTTGATCCGGTTCGGTCGGTGCGCCGCGAGCTGGCCGAAGAGACCGGCTTGGACCTGGGTGGTGGCGCTATGCGCGGGGCGACGGTGGCGGGCTGGACGCTTGACGCCAACGGCAGCGTCTCCGTGGCGGTGCGGATTGATCTGGACGCCACGGCCGCGACCGCCATCACCATGATCGAATACCATCTGCAGCGGATGCGGCGGGCTGGCGAG
This sequence comes from Bacillota bacterium, assembly GCA_021797825.1. Taxonomy (GTDB): domain Bacteria; phylum Bacillota; class Sulfobacillia; order Sulfobacillales; family Sulfobacillaceae; genus JAJZZA01. The sequence goes on from JAJZZA010000006.1 coordinate 49,930, forward strand.
GTGCCGGAACTGGCCGAGGTGGTGGCCATTCCGCTGGGCCGAAAGGGATTGCAATGGCTACAGCGCCAGCCGGTGTCGCAGGGACGCTACCTGAGGGGCTATCTGACCGCGCCCGAACTTCAAAGATTTTAGAGATAGGTTGCTTGGGTTAGCGGATTTCTACGCGATACTCCCGCAACCAGGCATTGGCTTGGATCAAAAAGGCAAACAACTGCGCGTTGCCCATCAATTGGCCGAACCAGGGGAGTTGTCGGGCCTGGGGACCAGCCTGGGCCAATGCGCGGATCCGGGCCAGGTCGACAAATGGCCGGACGGGCGCGGCGGGGTCCTCCAATATATCGAGCAGCCACTCGCTCATCGCCTGAAAATATGTGGGGTTGGGTGTTGACGGGTAAGGGCTTTTGCGGCGGTTGACGACGTCTTCGGGCAACCAGTCGGCTAGCGCCCGCCGCAAGATGCCTTTGGCGAGGTTTCCCGTGTTCTTCATGCTCCAGGGAATGTTCCACACATATTCGACAAGACGGTGATCGCAAAACGGTACACGCACCTCGAGACTGGCCGCCATGGTCATGCGATCCTTGCGGTCCAGCAGGGTTGGCAGGAAGCGGGTAATGCTTAAGTACCCAATCTCGCGGATGCGGGCCAAATCAGCCGGCTCGCCGGGCAAGCGGGGGACTTGGCGCAAGGCTTCCTGATACCGGTCGCCCACGTATTGCTCGGCCTTGATGTGGCGGATAAACTCCGGGTTAAGCACCTGGAGCCGATCACGCAGGCGAAGAGCCCAGGGGAAGGTGTCGGCTTGCAACGCGTCTGGCCGGTGAAACCAGGGATAGCCCCCAAATATTTCGTCCGCCGCCTCGCCCGAGAGACCGACCGTGGCGCGCTCCGCGATGGCTTCCGCGAAGACAAGCAACGAGGAGTCCACGTCGGCGTGGCCGGGGATGTCCCGGGCCCGCAACGCTGGCAGCAGGGATCTGACCAAATCCGGGGTGTCCAACAATACCGCGTGGTGTTCGGTACGGAGAAACCAGGAGACTTTTTCTGCCCAGGGGGCATCCAAACCGGTTTGAAAGCCGTTGTCTTGGAAATGTTTTGGCATGTCGACGAAGTCCACGGAAAAGGTGTGCAGCGGTCCGGTGCCTTGCCGGCCCATGGCTTGGGCGGCGACCGCGCTGACCGCGCTCGAATCGAGTCCGCCCGACAAGAGGGTGACCACCGGGACATCCGCCACCAGTTGGCGTGTTACCGCGTCCTGCAACAGGTCGCGCACGGTTTGAGCGGTTCGCTCGAGATTGTCCGGATGCTCATGCGATCCGAGTTGCCAATATCGATGGATGGCGAGGCCGTCTCGTCGATACTGCAGCCAATGGCCGGGGGGCAGTTCTTCGATGCCTTGGTAGATTCCATGACCGGGCGTGCGGGCGGGACCCAAGGCAAAAATTTCTGCGAGCCCGTCGGAACCGATAACGGGCTCAATCAGCGGATGGGCGAGCAGCGCCTTTAACTCCGAACCGAAAAACAAGGCGTTTGGGCGACGCGCGTAAAACAGCGGCTTGACCCCAAGGCGGTCGCGGGCGGCGAACAGGGTGTGGTCCCGGTCGTTCCAGATGGCAAAGGCAAAGATGCCGTTTAGGTGGTCGACGCACGCGCTCCCCCATTCGATGTAGGATTTTAGCAGCACTTCGGTGTCCGACCGCGAAGTGAAGGTGTGTCCTCGGCTCTCGAGCTCCGCGCGCAGTTCCTGGAAATTGTAGATCTCACCGTTGTACACAATCGTATGCACCGCATTGCCAAACCGGCGGGACATCGGCTGGATTCCGCCCACGGGGTCGATGACCACCAATCGCCTGTGTCCTAAGGCGACCCGGGCGTTCACCAAGGTGCCGCTGCCGTCGGGCCCTCGGCACGCCAGGGTTGCAACCATGGCATCCAGCGCCGATTGGTGTTTCTTGAGGTTGACTTGCCAGTCGATCCACCCTGCAATCCCGCACATGTCCCTGAACATCCTCCCTTGCAGCCGGACGTTGGCGTCCCGCTGACCGTGATTGGTTGGCATCACATTTTATGCGTCAGACCTGGCAAGGTCTCTTTATTAGCGGCGGGCAAATCCTGGCAAGCGCCAACTCCTCATGAGCAAGAAGCATCGGATTTGGATAAAATGGGGAGGACAACCATGAAGCCACGGAAATGGGCCGGGGAGGGGAGCGACACGGTGACCAGCGAACCAAAAAAAATCGCCATTATCATGGGAAGCCGTTCCGATTGGGATGTGATGAGCCGGGCCGGGGAGGTCTTGTTGGAGTTGGAGGTGCCGTTTGAGGTGTCAATCGTTTCCGCCCACCGCACACCGGACCGGTTATTTGCTTTTGCCGAGGAGGCCGAGTCGCGAGGGATTGGGGTCATTATCGCCGGGGCTGGCGGCGCGGCCCACTTGCCGGGGATGACGGCAGCGAAAACGCTGGTCCCGGTGATTGGGGTTCCGGTTCCTTCTCGCCATCTGCAAGGGATGGACTCGTTATTGTCGATTGTGCAAATGCCCGGAGGCGTGCCGGTCGCCACCATGGCGATTGGCACGGCGGGGGCGGTCAATGCCGCACTGTTGGCGGCCGCGATCCTCGCGCAGCAGGATCCATCCCTGCGCGACCGCCTAGGGGCATGGCGAAAACGGCAACATGACCAGGTGTTGGCCAGTCAGCAGGAACTGGATCGGGAACGGGGGAACGATGGATGCGTATAGATCCAGGGGCTTGGATTGGGATTTTGGGCGGCGGTCAACTCGGGCGGATGATGGTGCTGGCGGCCAAACGCATGGGATACCGCACGGTGGTGCTCGATCCCGCGGCGGACTGTCCGGCTGCTCAGGTTAGCGACCAACACGTGGCGGCCCGTTTTGACGAGAGTTCGGCGGTGCAGGATTTTGCGCAGCGGGCCGATGTCGTTACCTATGAATTTGAAAACATCGCCGTCGCCACCGTCAACCAGGCCAGACAGTTTACGCCGGTCTTTCCCAACGCCCGGTTGTTGGACGTGTCCCAAAACCGTCTGCGGGAAAAAGGGGCGTGCAGGGAGCTGGGGTTGGCGACGGCACGCTACCAAGCGGTTTCGACGGCGGAGGAGGTGCGCCGGGGTCTTACCATGACGGGGACTCCGGCGGTGCTGAAAACGGCCGAGGGCGGGTATGACGGGAAAGGGCAGGTGGTGGTGCGCAGCGAGCACGATGCGGACGCGGCGGTAGCCGCGCTCGGGCGCCCGGGCCGCAGTTTGATTTTGGAAGAGTGGATTCATTTTGACCGCGAGGTGTCGGCCATCGTGGCGCGTGGGCAGGGTGGGGAGACGATGGCTTTTCCGATTGGGGAAAACGTGCACCGAAATGGGATTCTTCATACCACCACGGTTCCGGTGCAACTCCCTGCGCAGGTGGCGGCAGCCATCATCGGTGCCGTGGAACAATTGGCGGGTACACTGGATTTGGTGGGGGTGATGGCGGTGGAATTCTTCATTGTGGGCGAACGTGTGCTGGTCAATGAAATTGCCCCCCGCCCGCATAATTCTGGCCACTACACCATCGAAGCCTGCAGCACGTCACAATTTGAGCAGCATATTCGGGCCATTTGCGGGCTGCCGCTGGGCAGCGTCGATCTGTTGGCGCCGGCAGCGATGGTCAACCTGATGGGTGACGATTGGCAATCCGCCGGGGGAACGCCGAACTATGCGCAGGCTTTAGCGGTGCCGGGAAGTCACCTGCATATATATGGCAAGGACGATCCCCGCACCGGTCGCAAGATGGGGCATATTACCGTGCTGGCGAAGACACGGGAATTGGCTCACGAGCGCGCGCTGACTGCGTGGCAGGCGTTTTCCGGAAGAAAGCCGGGGAAAGGAGCCGACGCCGGGTTTTGACGGAACGGGCCGGCGATGCCGAACACGCCCGGGTGATTCTGCCAAACTATGGCGGCCATTAACAAAAGTGTTGTGCGACTTAACATGTTCGTGATTGTATTTGTCATTCAATGTTGTAAAGTACAGATGGGATGAAATATGGCGGTGGGATTTGTTTAACTCAGGTATTGACCAGAGCGGAGGACGAACACCCATGAACATGGCATTAACCGGCGGCCGGAGGATGGTGATCAGCGACTTCATCGCTCTGATGAAACCGCGCATTATTGTCTTGCTGTTGATTACGGCGTATTGCGCGATGGTGGTGGCAGCCGGCAAACTGCCCTCGCTGGCCCTGACCGCGGCCACGCTGGCAGGACTGGGTTTGTCCACGGGAGGCGCCCATGCCGTGAACATGTGGTATGACCAGGACATTGACCGGGTTATGCGACGCACCCGCAATCGGCCGGTGGCTGCCGGCCGCATGCGCGGAGAAACCGCGCTGGCGTTCGGAATCGTGACCGAGGCGGTGTCGTTTGGGCTGTTGGGTTGGACGGTCAACTGGATGGCCGCGGCCTGGTCGCTGGCGGGCTTTCTTTTTTACGTATTTGTCTATACGATATGGTTAAAGCGGCGAACGCCGCAAAATATCGTAATTGGCGGCGCGGCGGGAGCATTTCCTCCGCTGGTGGGTTGGGCAGCCGTTACCGGACAGGTCAGCCTGGCGGCGTTGATAATGTTCTTGATTATTTTCTTGTGGACGCCGCCACATTTTTGGGCGCTGGCGCTGTACAAGCAAGAGGATTACCGTTCGGCCGGCATCCCCATGATGCCGGTGGCCCGTGGCCCGCAGGTGACCAAATGGCAGAGCTTGGGGTACTCGGTGGCTCTTTTGGGCGTCTCCCTGCTGTTATATTGGACGCATGTGGTAACCGCCGACTACCTGGTGGCGGCCGCTGTGTTAGGCGTCGCCTTCATCGGGTACAACCTGCGGTCGCTGTTGGAACGGGCCCCGCAGTTGGCATGGGCCAAAAAAACGTTCCGGTTCTCGCTGGTGTATATGGCCTTGCTGTTCACGGCGATGGTGCTCACCATCCCCCGCTAGCAGCCTAGCTAATATTGGTAGGAGGGTAGAGAAATATGTTGGTTTGGTCCGTGATCAATGAAGCCTTCATGATTTCCAGCGCCACCGCGGTGGCTTTTGGCTGGTATTTTATCCGTCGCGGACAGCGCGACACGCACCGGCGGTTAATGATTACGGCATCTATCCTCGGCTTGGCATTCTTTATCAGTTATGTGCTGCAGACCTTACTGGTCGGGGATACCGCCTTTGGGGGCCCCAAAGCGTATGGGTTGTCTTATGCGACGTTCCTGCAGACCCATGCCACACTCGCGACGGTGGCGGGGGTGCTGGGAGTGATTACCTTGCGCCGCGCGTTCAAGGGGCGATTTGACTTGCACCGTCGGATTGCGCCTTGGACGGCGACCATATGGTTTGTGGCGGCGGGCTCCGGTTTGATGGTCTTTTTGCTTTTGTACGTAATTTTCCAACCGGGACCCACGACCAACATTTTACGAGCCATGGGGATTGGCCATTTGTAAGGCGCGTAACTGGGGACAGCTTGACAAGACCCGGAATTGTCGCCATGCTGCGACGGAGTCTAGACAGGATAACGCAGGCGTTACGGTGGGGAGGTGGGGTGGGCGCATTGGGCACCTCATATTGGCGCAATCGGGAAGGGATGGTGATGGCAAGATGGATCACGGAGTGACCGCCCGTCCCAACTATCGCATGTTGACCATTTACCTTACCGGGATTTTTATGGGCGCCTTGGACACCAATGTTGTCGGGCCGGTGTTCACCCTGATTACGCATAGTTTCCGCGTTTCGTTGGGATGGACCGCCTGGACGGTAACCGCCTATACCGTGGCCTACATTGCCTCGACCGTTCTGGCCGGGGCGGTCGGAGACCGTATGGGGCACAAACGGATGTTTGTTTTGGGAATCGTCGCGTTTGGGCTGGCCTCCGTGTTGGCCGCAGTGTCCCCGGTATTTTGGGTTTTTGTGGCGGCCCGGGCCATTCAAGGCATCGGGGCGGGGGCGGTTTATCCCAATGCGCAGGCGGAAGGGATTCGCCAATTCCCGCCGGAGAAAAAGGGCATGGCGTTAGGCATATTCGGTGCCGTGTTCGGGATTGCCAGCATCGTGGGGCCGACCGTCGGCGGGATTTTGGGACAGTTTTTGGGGTGGCCGGCGGTCTTTTTGGTCAATGTGCCCATTGCTCTGGGGGTGCTGGTCGTGGCACGCCGGCTGCCCTCCTCTGACGTGCATGCGCGGCCCCTGCCAGACGTGGCGGGAGGTCTAAGCTTTTCCGCCATGCTGGCCATGTTGTTGCTGTTTGTGATGATTACGTCCAATCAACGTTGGGTTTTCCTGGCTGTCGGCTTAGTCCTGGTCGGGTCGTTTATCAGCCGTCAGCGTAGGGCGGCGGTGCCGTTTTTGGATACCCGTCCGCTGGCAAACAGTGCGGGGATAGCCATGATGGCGGGGGCGGCGCTGATCGGACTTGATATGTCCGCAGCCATTTTTGTTCCGACCCTGGTGCAACGTGCCTTGCATTTCAGTGTGGTGGCGTCCGGCCTGGCGTTGCTGCCGGCCGCGTTTAGCGGAGCCCTCTTAAGCGGAGTGGGTGGGGTGATGACCGACCGCGTGGGCCCCCGCAAAGTCTTGACCATCGGGCTGGTCGCGGGAGCCGGCGGCGGACTGCTGCTGGCCTGGCCCCCCTTGGTCATGGTGCGATTCATCCTGGCGATGATCCTCCTCGGAACCGGTACCGCGTTTACCATGGGGGCTCCGTTGAATCGCATGGCCCTTGCCTTGTATCGCGACGATCAGGCGGGTGAAGCTTTGTCTCTGATTGCGGTGTTCCGCGGGATCGGAGTTGCCGCCGGCCCGATTATTTTAACCTCGGCGCAAGTGTTCCATGGGTTCACCGGAATGTTCGGGAGCGTCTTCGTGGCCTCGCTCGTCGGCGTGGTGGCCTTCTTGTTTGTGCCCAATGTGCGTCCCGCGCCGCGCGCCAAAGTCGCCCCGGAAGGATAACCGGGTATGGTGATTGCCGCCGGGTCATCAAGCAGGCAGGGGTTCCACCGTGCGGGCATGACCTTAGTCGTGCCCCGGGTTTTTCTCGGCGGGGCGATTTATCGTCGGCGAGGCATGCCCGATTGGTTGGCGGCTCTAATGCGGGTGGCATCCGTTAATCACCAAGTCGACGCGATGCGGCATCTGACTAGTGCCTCGGCGGGATCGTGGACCACCGTCGGCGGAATGACCTCAAAACCCTGCCAGTTGGCACCAAGACCTGACCGGGCGCCACGGCTCCAACCGGTCCCGGCCATGGCGGCGATTGCGCCAGCAAGCAACCAGGAGCCCAGCACTGGGCTCCTGGGGAAAGGGCAGGCTAACTGGGCAACGGGGAATTTTCCAGCCATTTCTCGGCATCCATCGCGGCGCGGCAGCCGCTTCCGGCGGCGGTAATGGCTTGCCGGTAATGGGGATCGGCGACATCACCGCAGGCAAAGACCCCTTCGATATTGGTGGCGGTGCTAAGCCCTTGGGTCTTGATATACCCAACCCGGTCGGTGTCGAGGATCCCCTGCAAAAATCCGGTGTTGGGGGCATGGCCGATGGCGACGAATATGCCGTCCGCCGGGATTACCCGAATCTCCCCCGACGCGTTGTCTTTGACCTTCATACCCACCACCCGATTGTCTTCCCCGACCACTTCCAGCGGACTGAGGTTAAGGGCCCAGCGGATTTTAGGATGGTTATGGGCTCGTTCCTGCATGACCTTTGAGGCCCTCAGGGCATCGCGGCGATGAACGATGGTGATGTCGGAGGCGTACTTGGTTAAGAACAGCGCTTCTTCCATGGCGGAATCGCCGCCTCCGATGACGATCAGACTCTTGTTGCGAAAGAAAAACCCGTCGCAGGTGGCGCAGGTCGACACCCCATGCCCGATGAGTTCGCTTTCTCCCGGGATTCCCAATAGTTTGGCGGAGGCTCCGGTTGCGACGATAACCGCATCGGCGGCGTAAGAGAGACTGTCATCCACGGAAACTTGCAAGGGACGCTGGCTGAAGTCTACGGAGGTGACCCAGCCATATTGAAAGCGGGCCCCAAACCGCTCAGCCTGCTTTTTCATAGCCTCCATCAAATCCGGTCCCATTACCCCTTCCGGAAATCCTGGGAAGTTTTCCACCTCGGTGGTGAGCATCAACTGGCCGCCGGGCTCGTTGCCTTCAATGACCAGCGGATGCAGATTGGCGCGGGCGGCATAGATGGCGGCGGTATAGCCTGCCGGGCCAGTGCCGAGAATCATGAGATGTTCTTTGTCCAACGTTGTTCCCCCTTAGCAATGTGTTGGTTGGTGAGCGTATTTTGGGATGAGACCGCTCGCGGATGAGGTGACGGGTCGGCCGCACGAATCATCGTCTTTCAGTATACTGTTCGGAAAGCAACCCTCCAAGTTTGGACCTCGGCGACCGGGTTTTTCCACCCGCGACGGACGTGCCCACGGAAGAGCTGTGCGGTGCTGCGGTGCCGTCGAGCGCGTGTTGCCGAAAATGATCTGTGCGCCTCGGTGAACGGTAAAATGAAACAAAGCAGAGGTGAACCGACAGTGGATCCATCTCACGGCCCGAAAGGGTGGAGAGCCGATTTGCAGGACGCAGCGCCCTGGACGAAAGCGACCAAACGCCGTTTTCAGGCAGCGGCGGTGGTAACTTTGATGATGGTAGGGTGTGCTTACCTATTGCTCTGGCTTGCGGTCAGCGGCGTGGTCGCCGCCTGGGCAGCTTTTTCCGCGGAGGGGGTCTCGGTGCTGGTAGCCTATTGGTCGATTATGCTGGCCATTCGCAGTCGCCGCCGCGATGTGGCTCGCCACAAAAAGCCCGCAAACCGGTAGCGGGGGGCCTGCCCGGGAATTCTGTCACCCAAGCGTATCGAGGGGGATCATTCTCCGACGACTGGCCTCCACGACCGCCTGAGTGCGGTCTTTGACGCGCAGTTTTGCCAGGATGCGGCTGACATGCGCCTTCACGGTCTTTTCCGATACACCCAGTCTTGCGGCAATCTGCTTGTTGGGCAAGCCTTGAGACATGGCTTGCAGGATATCGTGTTCCCTGGCGGTCAATGGTGTATCGGGGGGATCGGCCGTGGGGTAGAGCCAATTCCAGGCGTGAAGGTCGACCGTAATTTGACCCTGATGGGTCTGCCGAATGGTTCCCAACAGGCTTTGGGGACTAGCGGTTTTGTCGAAGTACGCCGACGCGCCCGCCGCCAGAGCGGCCCGACAACGACGGGGATCGTCATATGACGTCAGCGCAACCGCCCGGGTGTTTGGGAAATGGCGCCCGATGTGTCCGATTAGGCCGATCCCATCCTATCGGGGTGTCTGGCGGAATCGCCAGCAGGTCGCTGGCGCGGGCGAAAACGCCAATCAGCTCAAGGTCGGCGGCGCCCTGCAAAAATGTCCGCAGACCTTCCCGAACAACGGGGTGGTCGTCTACCACCGCAACGCGGATGCGCGAATTACTCATGTTCGGAGCCCTCGCGCCGGGGCCCAGGGTGCCCGGTTATCGCCGGCAGGTTAATGTCGAGCTGCGTGCCGGCGCCGCAGGCGGTGTGCATGGCGAGGCTGGCCCCGATTGCCTGCAGCCGTTCAGTCATGGTGGACGACCCGAGACCCCGACGCACCGCTTGGGGGTCATAGCCTTGACCGTTGTCCGAGATGGTGATGCGCGTGCCGTTGCCGTCTGGGGTAATGGCAATGTGCGCGGTTGTGGCCCGCGAATGGCGCAGGATATTTTGCAGGGCTTCGTCTATCACCGCCGACAGACCGTCGTGCTCGGGCGGCGAGAGAACCGGGTCCTTCAGCGGAGCATTCAGGGTGAAGCGGATAATGCCGGCCAGATTCAAGGTTGCGACCCGTTCTTGCAACCGGTCGACCAAGGCGCGGGACGGAGCCCGTCTTAGGGTCCCCGCCATTTGCCGCATCTCGATTTGTGCCTCGCGGACCAGCACTTGTACCCGGTCGATGAGCATCGCCAAGCCATTGTTGGCGTCGGGGATCAACAGACGGGCGTTATTCAGCAATAGTTGGGCGGAAAACAGCCGTTGGCTGACCGCGTCATGCAGATCCGCGGCCAGTTGACGGCGCTCCGTGGACTGTGCGGACGCCACAGACTCCCGGTGCAACCGATCCTGTTCGAGCAGGCTGCCCGGTTGCCAAGCGAATGTGGTCAGGATTTCTTGGTCGCCCGGCATAAATCCGTTGGCCGACGCGGTTTCCAGCCGCAGTTGCCAGGCGGTGCCGGGAATGTCTGCGATAACGGCGCTGCGAGCATCGGCCAGCAGACGCCACTGATCGGCAGGCCATCGCTTGGGAAGCCTTGCGGGCCGGTACCGGTATTCCGGCGGGGGGATTGACATGACCGGCGATCAGCCGCGGGTCTTCGCCAATGGCGAGGATGCCACACGCATCGTAGCCTAAGAAGCGGGCAAATTGTTCGAGGGCAGCGTGCAAAATTGTGTCCGGCCCGCGGAGAACTCGTAAATCCGCCCAAACCCGATGTAACGCCCGCAATTTTTGAACGTGCTCCTCCTGATCCTTGAGCGGACCGGAACGGTCAATCGCCACAGCCACCTGAAATTCGACCGTGCGCAGGAGGTTTAATGCGCGGCGGTTAAAGACGGAGTCGCCGGATGCCGCCACATTTAAGATGCCGAGCGGTTTTCCTTTGCTGCGCAATGGAACGCTGGCATGGTACACTAACCCGCATTTGTCTCCGGAGGCTTGGCCAAGGCGACTGCATTGCACGATATTGACGGCTGTCCGTAGTCGTCCGTTAACAAAGCGGTCCTGATATTCGCACCATCCCGACTTTAAAGGGGATCCGGCGTTTTGAGCTAGAGCCGGTGGCAAATCGCTTGCGCCCACCTCCACAAAGGTAAAACGATGCGGATGGTAACGAAACACCCAGGCAGTTTTTAGGCCCAGCACGCCGCTTAACCGGGGCAGCATGGCTCCCATGACGGAGGTCACCGTATTGGTCTCATTTAAAGCCTCGGCGATGGAGCGCAACATGATCACAACGCGGTCGTCCTCGCCCGCTGGTTCCGATGTCATAAGGGTCGGTTGTCCGGTTCCCTATCATCATAGCAAGGGGAAGGGGATACGTGAGCGGATGGCCGAAAACAGGCGACGAGCCTTGGCCGCGGCTAAGCCATCCGCTAAATTGTGCCAAGGGCTGGCCACCATGGTGGGTCGCCCGCGGGTATGCTATACTCTTGGCAGAGGTCGGGGAACCCCATGCGAAAAGTGGGCTTTTGGCATGGACGTTGGGTGGGTTCGATTGTGTCGGCGTCTTAGGCCAGGCTGGCTGCGCGATTCGTCGGATCAAATGCCCGAGAAGGCGATAAGAGAGCGTCGTTTCAGATTCGCGATAACGTCGGGGATTTGGCATCGGGCCGGTAGTTGGCGGTCGCCGGGTTGACGACCCGGGTCAAAAAGAAAGATGGGGTCGTGGTTGCTTCCCACACCATCAAGCCTGTTTTTTGGGGTTGCTGCGAAATTCTGGTTTTATATTCATTGCGTGTCGGTCGACTTCATGGGGAACCCACATCATGGAATCCCATCCTTGCCTTAAAGCATCCAAGCGATGATTCGTCAATCTCCATGGCTCAGGTGCCTAAGGAGCCACGCCGTAAATGAGTCAAGACTGGGCTGGTCCGGAAAGGGAGGATCGTTTTGAATTGGGGGCGTGAAGGCCGGAGCGCAGGTGGAGGCGGTTCCCTAACCCGGCCCAAAGCCCGAACGTGGGTTTGGATTGGGGTGGCGGCGGTCGCAGGCATTATTGTGGTGGTTGCGTGGAACGCCATCCGGCGCGGATTGGGCTGGACGCAATGGTTGCAGGCGCTGGCCAACGGGTTAAGGCGACTGGCAACGGCGATGGGGCCTTGGGGGCCATTGCTGTTGGTTGGTTCGTTAGCCATCCATAGCGTGGTGTTTTTTCTGCCGATGGAGATTCCTAGTCTGGCGGCGCTGGCGTTATACGGTTCCATCCGCGGAGTGGCCATTATCTGGATGGGGTCGATGGCGGCCGCGGGGATGTCCTACGCCCTGGGCTGGGCGGCGGGCCCGCCGCTGCTTCGCCGATTTGTTCGCAACCCCCGAGTGTGGGTTATTCAAGAACGGGTTGCCGAGCTGAATCCCTTGGCACTCATCCTGTTGCGGTGGGTGTCGCTGGTCCCGTTTGACGTGCTCAACATGGTGTTTGGCTCCTGCCGCGTGCCGATGCGACGGTTTGCATGGACGACTGGAGTAGGCGTGCTGACCACCAACGTCGCGTTGGCGTTGGTCTATCATTCGGCCCGGCATTTTGACTGGGCGTTTTTGGTCGGGGTCTTTGCCGTTATCATGCTGGCGGGGTGGGGGGCGTGGAAGGTGGCCCGTGACCGGTTTCCTGAACTGATGGACGGCGTGATCCCCCGCAATTCTGAACCGCCGTCTTCTTAACCACAACCAGGCCGGGGGGACCGGACCATACGTTTGTCGCGCGGCCGACGCCAACGAACAATGCACCGCGAGATACCAAGGGTTTCAGCATCGTTGCACGATGGCGCGGACAGGCAAACGACCGTCCGTCGCTCGCCGTTGCAGGGTGCGGTCGGCCCGGCAGCCGGTTCGCGGGAAAGTGCATGGGGCGTTTCCCATATTGACTGGCTGTGCCTGATTTGTTCGTTGTTGCTATACTCATGCCGATCATCTTGGCCGCTTTGCCGATGCTGACGAATTGATCGTCCATCTTATAAACACGTGTCGGTAGTATTTCCCATCACGATGCTTTACAAGTAATTCGTGAAGCAGTTACCCTTTCCATAAATTGCCTCAATTGTTGTCCCCGAGAGGTATAGATAGCCGGTATTTTTCGCAGTGGGAGTAACTTAGGCTGTCCGCGAGAAGACTTATCGCCGTGTGTGTGGGCGGTCGTGTGAGCGAACTTCATTTAGGATTGTTTGTGGAGCTGCCGGTGACCAACGAACGCGCCGACTGCGATCGGCCAGATCTCAACACGATGGCCAAAGCGTTGCGCAACGGAACGCTTTGGCGCTCGGCTACGCCGTGGCCAGGTTTCTGCCTGGCTTGCCGAAAAAAGCGGATTCGGCGTTCAGGCGCCAGGGATCATCACAGCCTTGCCGTTGGTCACGGACATCAAGGGATTGATTATGGTCGGATGGTTTTCAGACCGCGCGATGGCCCGCAAGCGGTTTGTGCTGGTGCTTCACTGATTTTGGGGGTGGGCGTGGTTGTGAGCGCCGTGACGCAAAATGTGGTGGTCTTTGCGTTGGCGCTCTTTGATCTTGAAGGGATTTGGCCCGTATTCGTTTTGGGACCGTTTTTTGGCGTTGATGGGTCAACTGCTGCCTGCCGAAACGGCTGGTGCGGGGTTCGGATTGACTAATGCCGTCGGAAACCTGGGCGGATTCTTCGGCCCCTGACGATGCGGGCTCTCGATATCGCTGCCGGCAGCTTTTTCAGTGGATTCCTCCTTTTTTGGGCGTCTCGGCTTTGCTGGTGGCGGTTCTCATAGGGGGCGTGCCTGTTCGTGAAGGACGGGATGCGCACGTCGGCATCGCCAGTCGGCGCACGAGGCATTCGGCGGGTTGCGGGGATGCCGGGTGGGTTGCCGACCTCTCTCCCATCCGCCGGGCACCGCGCCGAGTGAAAAAGCGATGGGATAGCTTCTCCCGCAAATCTCGCTCAGTTCCGATTTGGCGGCGGATTTGCGGGGAAGCCATGATTTACGGGAATGACGACCGCGTGCGACGAATGTTTCACGCGTCAAACGGGGCTGATGGTGTCGGGACAGCCCGGGATCGAAAATTTGGCCTTTTGGGCGTGCACCGGGCCAAACTGGTCATGGCGCCGGGTTTTCGGGCTGGATGGTTCTTTTTAGTCCAAACTGGTTGTAGTGCAGACGCCACCCATCGCTTGCGGGAATAAACGGGCAACTGTTGATGGCGGCGCTGGCCGCAAACCATATCATTCCGGCAATGGGGAGCTTGGCGAGCGTGTGGGAATACCACAAAGTGCAGACCAAAAGGCCTAAACTGTCAGTCAGCAGGCCAGCCCAGGCGATGGCCCGGCGGTCCTTGGTGGTCAAGCGGGTGGTGTCGATGACCACAGATAAAATGAGCCCCTTCCATCGTATTCCGGCCCATTTGCCGCCGCGACGGCGAGCTTCCATAATGTGAGCTCCCTCGTGAGCCATCGCTCCGGCGATCATGAGAGACCCCATCATCCACAAGCTGTCCATCTGGCACCTCCTCCTAGAGCCAGTCTATACCAAAATCGCGCAAAATATTCGTCTTGGCGGGTGCGAATTTCTTTTCGCGGCGGCGGATGCCAGTGTTTTCCTTCTCGTGTCCCAAGGGTTGCGGTGGACCCCTATTGGTGAGAACGAGTGCCGATGTGCGCGGCGCAGAAAACACGCGCCAGCTACGCTTGGCCTTTCCTAAAGGACGGAGATTCTGGAGGAACCAGGGTGGCGGCGTCACGAGTCGTGAGACCCTCGGGGCGAAGCTCCTGACTCGCCGCCGCTTATCCCGTCAACAATTGCGCGGGGTTCAGCGGGATTACGCCATCTCGCTCCCTGGCAGGGAACGGGACCAGGTAGTCCGTAATCCGGGGGGACGACCAGCACCCCGGGGGGCGAATCGCCCCTGACTGCAACCCCCCATCTGGGTGTGCGTGGCAAAGTGTTTCCCGCAGGACATCTTAGATGAGCTGTAGGCAATCTCCGCCACCGGGTGTCGAGACTTTGCGGATGCCTTGGAGGCATTCGACGAGTAGCGGGATCCGGTGCTTGGGCTGGTCACCCACCCGCCGCGCGGTAGCACCTGATATCCCCTGGCGGGGACGAATGGTGGGTCCGCCGAGGGCGAACGGCTCGCGCCCTGAGCCCCTGCAGGGGGTGAGCCCACGGCGGTTTTTACGGCTCCGCCTGAAAAAAAGGCGGATAATTGGCAACATTGCGAGAAGTTAGTGTTTGTCATCGCTATTATGGCGGAGCCCTTGACTTTTTGGGTGGATGTAAGGGTAGAATGAGAAAACCTCTCGGTGCTCTGACTTTACGCTGAGAGCGATGTGACCTAGGGATCCCGTGGGGGCTGGCCCGCATTCGTCAGGTCCTGGCCTGCACGAAGACGGACTATTCTGTTACATGGTACCGTGCAATCTACCCAAAACAAGGACGTGAAAACCGGACATGATTCTAGCCGTACTGCGCGAACAGGCACCAGGAGAACGGCGCGTTGCGCTGGTTCCCGAAAGTGTCAGCCGCCTAGTCAAAGCCGGGCACCAGGTCCAGGTGGAAAGTGAAGCGGGTGCGGCGGCGTTTATATCGGATGAAGCTTACCAGCAGGCCGGAGCGGAAGTGATTGCCAGCCGTCAGCAACTGTTGGCGGCGGCAGATACGGTGTTCAGCATTCAACCTCCCGCGGCGCAAGATTTCTCCGCCATTCGCCCCGGAACCGTGGTTATCGCCATTTTCCAGCCATTAACCTTAACCTCCACCGATGCTGGCCGCTTAGCGGCTTCCCAGAGCACGATTTTTAGCATGGATGCCATTCCCCGCATCAGCCGGGCGCAAAGCATGGATGTGCTGTCCTCTATGAGCACGGTTGCGGGATATCGAGCGGTGACCATGGCCGCCGAACACTTGGGCAAGTTTTTTCCGTTGCTGATGACCGCGGCCGGAACCATCCCGCCAGCGAAAGTGCTGGTT
The DNA here is from genome assembly GCA_021797825.1 of Bacillota bacterium. Classification (GTDB taxonomy): domain Bacteria; phylum Bacillota; class Sulfobacillia; order Sulfobacillales; family Sulfobacillaceae; genus JAJZZA01. Next base: position 65,659 of record JAJZZA010000006.1, read on the forward strand.
CTGGGCGCCGGGGTGGCCGGGTTGCAAGCAGTCGCCACCGCGCACCGACTGGGGGCGGTGGTCCAAGCTTTTGACACCCGGCCCGTCGTGCGCGAACAAGTCGAAAGTTTAGGTGCGAGCTTCCTCACCATCACTGTGGAGACGGAACAAACGCAAGACGGCTATGCGACCGGCCTGGCCGAAGATGCCCACGCCCGCGAGCTCGAGTTGCTCACCAAACCGGTGGCGGCGGCGGATGTGGTCATTACCACCGCTTTGATTCCCGGCCAGCCGGCCCCCATTCTCATCACGGCGGAAATGGTCAAGCTGATGAGGCCCGGGTCGGTGGTGATTGATTTGGCGGGCGAAGCCGGAGGCAACTGCGAGGTCAGCGAACCGGGCCACACCGTGGTGGTCGACGGCGTTATTGTCGATGCGCCCTTAAATGTTCCGTCCCAAATGCCGCTTCACGCCAGTCAACTTTATTCTCGCAATGTCACCACATTCTTTACACATGCGACGACGGTTGGGCTTCAGGTGCAAGAGGATCCGCGACGAGCCGTCATTGAGTGGTCGGACGAAATTGTGAAGCGCACATGCATCTTTCACGACGGCGAACTGTTGCATGAACCAACCCGGGCGCGCTTGGCGCAGGAAAGGACTTAGCCGATGCATCCCAGCCTATTTGTGGAGCTCTACATATTCGTACTGGCCGTGTTCGTCGGGTTCCAACTGATTTCCAAGGTGCCGTCGGTTTTGCATACCCCATTAATGTCGGCGACGAACGCCATCCACGGTATTATTCTGGTGGGCGCGATTACGTTGGCGGCGCGGGTGCACCATGGACTGGCGCTGGTTATAAGTATTGGAGCCGTGTTCTTGGCTACCCTTAATGTGGTGGGCGGTTTTGTGGTGACCGACCGGATCCTCGAGATGTTCCGGTCGCCCGGGCGACGGGGTGAAGACGCATGAACGACTTTACCCAGCTTGCCTATCTGGTTACCGCGGTTTTATTTATGTTGGGAGTTATGCGGCTTAGGTCTCCGGCCAGCGCCCGTTCGGGCAACCTGCTGGCGGCGATTGGCATGGGGATCGGGCTTATCGCCACGCTTGTCGTGTATTATCAGTTTTCAGTGGTGCTCGTCGTGCTGGCGGTGCTGGCCGGAAGCGTGGGAGGCACCGTTGCCGCCAAGCGCGTCCGCATGACGGCTATGCCGCAGATGGTTGCCCTGTTCAACGGCATGGGCGGCGGGGCGGCGGCTTTGGTCTCATTGGGAGAGTGGATAATTAGCCCGCGGGTGACGGTGGTCAGTGCCATCGCCGCGCTGTTTACCGTGCTTATCGGCTCAATCAGCTTTAGCGGAAGTCTGCTGGCGTTTGCTAAGCTGCAGGAATTGATAACCGGCCGGCCTATCGTTTTTCCCGCGCAAAAGCCGATTAACGGCGTGTTGGTGGCCATTGCCGTGGTCATGGCCTTCGTGCTGGCGGCTAGCGGTCAGGGAGGCCAAAGCCTGCTGGTCGGGCTCTACGTCATCTTGGCGCTGGGGTTAGGGGTCTTGGTGGTGCTGCCCATCGGCGGCGCCGACATGCCCGTGGTGATTTCGCTGCTGAACGCATTTACCGGACTCGCAGCCGCCGCGACCGGATTTTTACTGGCCAACAACGTGTTGATTATCGCCGGCGCTTTGGTGGGGGCATCGGGCACCATCTTGACGCAGCTGATGAGCCGCGCCATGAACCGGCCGATCGGCAATATCCTGTTCGGGTCGTTTGGCCGGGTCACGGGTGGAGCGGGAACGGGAGCGACCGACGATGGCGTGGTGCAAAGCGCCACGGTGGAAGACGTGGCCATGCTGCTGGCGTACGCCCGCCGGGTAATCATCGTGCCGGGGTATGGTTTGGCGGTGGCGCGGGCTCAGCAGGAGGTCCGGCAGGTGGTGGACAAACTAACTGCGCGTGGGGTGGATGTTCGGTTCGGCATCCATCCGGTGGCGGGAAGAATGCCGGGCCACATGAATGTCTTGCTGGCGGAAGCGAACGTACCTTACGAGAAGCTTTATGAGATGGACACGATAAACCCGGAATTTCCCCAGACCGACGTGGTGTTGGTGATTGGCGCGAACGATGTGACCAACCCGGCCGCGCGCAATGAGCCTTCGAGTCCATTGTACGGGATGCCGATTTTGAATGTGGATCAGGCCAGTCGCATCATCGTGCTCAAACGGAGCATGAACCCGGGATTTGCCGGGATCGACAATCCCCTGTATACCAACCCCAAGACGAGCATGTTGTTTGGCGATGCCAAGAGTTCGGTCAACGGGTTGTTGCGGGCGCTTGACGAGGTGTAAATAAGAATCCGTGCACACGAGTCAACCGGTGAGGGATGGCGATCGGCCCTCCCCGGTTTGCCACGCGGCAACCCGGCCGCCCGGTGTGAATGGCCAGCAGCGGCGCCGGACGGGCAACAAAAAAAGTGTCAGCCACCCTCCGTGTTTTTTACCGCGGTCGCGGTAAAATTAGGGAAGGTCGGCGTTTTTGCCGGTTGCTGCGGACAACCGATTCCGACAACCAACGGGAAGAGGGGGGTAGGTATGCCGAGCGTGCTGTTTCATGTGAACGAACCGGAGCCGAGCAAACACCGCGCGGTGCTTAAGAGCATCGGCAACCTGCTGGCGGAAATGCCCGAGGCGGTCGTGGAATTGGTCGTGCAGGGTGAGGCGATTCCCATGGTGGTGGCGGAGCGATCCACTGTGGTGGCAGACTTGCAGGACCTTCAAGGGCGTGGCTTGCTAGTGGCGGTGTGCCGCAACACCATGGTGGCCAAAGGAGTGCAAGCGTCGCAATTGTTGCCCGGCTCGATGGTTGTGCCGTCGGCGGTGGGAGAATTGGTGAACAAACAAGCAGGGGGTGCGGCCTACGTCAAACTATGAGACGCCAGCCCTTCACCTGCCCGGTTTTGATGCGGTCGTCGACTTGGTAGGCAACCCCGCCCGGGCCGACTTGGTTCTATATTTTAATGGCAATCAATTCATGGCGGTGCCGGAATTGGTGCAGCGATTTCAAGCGGCCTATCCGTTTGTGCACGCAGTGTATTATGAAACGTTGCCGCCCGGATTGTTGCAGCAACAAATTCTGGCCGGGGGCCGGCTCCAGATCGGGTCTTTGGAACTCCACGTGCCGGCCGATGTGTATACCGCTGGCCGGCAGGAGATGGAGGATTTGGCCCCGCAGCTGGGGAACCCGGTGCCGTATGCGCAAAATCGGTTGGCCTTGTTGGTCCCACTGCACAATCCGGCACATATTCGGGGTCTGGCCGATTTGGGTCGTTCCCTTGTCCGGGTAGCCATGCCCAACCCCGCCACGGAGGGAATCGCCCGGCTAGCCCGGCAGGCGCTGGATATGGCGGGAGGGCAAGAACTGGCGGAAGCGGTGTTTGTGACCAAAGCGCGGCGCGGGGAGACTCGGTTTACGACTGTGCACCATCGCGAAACCCTTCAGTGGATCGTTGACGGGCAGGCGGACGTGGGCGTGGTGTGGCAAAGTGAAGCCCAGTGGGCGTCGCGGGCAGGCCAGGCGGTGGAGACGATTCTGCTCGATGTGCAATCCAACCCGGCGGGTCGGTATCTGGTGGCGGGATTGCGGAGCGCACCGCACCCGGCTGCGCGGGATGCCTTTTTGACCTTTATGGAATCAACCGAGGCGAAAACGGTCTATGCCCGCTACGGGTTCGAACCGGTCGGGCCGACCCCCGATCTCTTTTCGGGTTTTTAGGATCCCGGCCGATGTGGTGGGTGGTATCCTTCACACCCGGGACGACGTTCGGCGAAGGACGCCAGGAGCCTCAAGCGCTTATGCCGGCCGCACGTTTGGCAGGGATCGCCGACGGGGACCAATGCGGGCCGGTGCGGAGTGAGCATAGCGACGTCGACCATGGCTGGCGGTAACCCCTGGGGTCTGTTGGGCGTTAAACTGAGAGAAGGATCCTTGGGGATGTGCAAGCTAACGGGAGGATGAAATGAAACGGGCTAGATTTTGGCCGCTCGCCCTGATCGGACCGTTGCTGCTGGCAAGCGCAGGTTGCGGATTACTCGCGCACCTGGCAGATTCCGCGTCGAAAATGGCTGCCGGCGCGCCCAGTCCCTCTGCGGCCGAGAGGTCGTTGTCGGCACCGAGCTCAGCTCCCCCTGCTCCGGTCTCTAAAACCTCGACGGTTTCCGCCAGTCCGTCGCCGGTGTTTCCACGCGTGGTGCGTGAAGCCATGGCGGCTGTTGCCAGTCAGACCCGGGTGCCGTTGGAAGCCCCGGCCTGGACGGGACTTTCGGGTTTGTCGGCTACGACGCGGGGCCAGGCGACGGCTTATTCCGTCTCACTCTTTAAATGTTCCGTCCCGTTGCCGGTCAACAATCCCCAGGTGGGAACCGGGCAGTGGTGCGGCGCCATGGCCAATGTCTATGGCCAATTCGGCGGGGAGACAATCGGCACCCAGACGGCCCCCGCGGTTTTACAAAGCCTCACCGGTGCTTTTGCGGTTTCGTCCCTGCCGTCCGGCGTCACGCATCAGTCCGTCTCGCTCGGCAACGGCATTACGGGGGAGCAATATGCCGGTCAGGCGGGCGCTCAGTTTGTGCAATGGCAGGAGGGGGATTGGACGCTGCAAGTTCAGGGCGGGAGCAATCCGCAAGCAGTTGCGCAACAGGTGGTTGCCCTGCTTACTCAGTACCGGCTTCCGCCGCGACCGGGAATGCTGGTGGCGGTCGTTGCTCCCGACGGCATTCACACGGTGGTGGCTTGGGAAGCAGCGTCCGGGCAGGTGGTCTACAGCACGGGAGGGTATCATAATCCGGCCAGCGCCATTGCGATGGCGGCCGCGATGGCAGCTTATTCGGGGGGATCTTGACAACCTCTGCCGGGATGGCCGGGGAATTTCTGCTCCGTGCGGCGTCGGATTTTCTAGCCCCATTGCACCCCCGCGGCTTAAGGCTGGCGCGGTTCGTCGCCCTGCGGGGATTGCCTGAGTTCCGATTTTCCGCGCACACGGTCCAGGGGAGGGCGCTCCCCAGGATACCGGTCGTGGCTGATGTTGTCCCAAAGCAAACCGCTGACTGTGGCTCGCGGGCAAGACATCCCGGTCATGCTGGGCTGGGCAGTCCGGGTGTATTCCTGCGCTCCGCGTGGTTTAGTCCATACGGGATCCGCAGTGGTTGACGCGTTCCCAAAGGGTCATGATTCGCGTGGCAGAATAAGATGGTGTTAATCCCGACAGCCGGATGGATGCGGGCGGTGGTCAGGCGAGGGTTTGTCGGGAGGGCATGTTGTCGGTAACGGCCAGTCGCGCCCCGTCAGGCCGATTCTTCGTGCAGGTTGCGCGGACGAAGACCAAGTCCCCGACCCAGTGCCGGACACGCTTGAGTGCGGTCTAAGCGGCGATCGTGGAGGGCGCGATTTCCTGCCACTGTCCATCGGGGAACAGCGTGCACATCGCCGGAGGCTTGAGAACCAACCGGACCGTCTGCGGGTTTCGCAACGCGGCGTGGCGAGGACCAGCAAGCGGTGGATCGCACGGACACGGGGTTCCACGGTAAACGGCAACGGTCGTCTGACCGTGCGCACGCCGCAACTCCCGGTCGGGGCGGTTGCAGGTCGCGGTCTTATGGCGCATTTGATGAAGGCCCTGTCCTGGGGTCAGCCGCATCCCACTTTTGAACCAGTCGGACCAATTCCGGCAAGGGGGCGGTTCCGTCGAGGACGGGTAATTTCAGATGGGCGCTATAGATCTCGGTCAGATGGTTGTCGACTTCTTGAGCGGTGGGCTCGCCCAACTGAAGCAGGCGCTCCCGGCGCACGGACTCAGGCACCTGAACGCGCCATCCACGCCATCCCCGGGCCAGAAGCCATGACACCTCGCTGGGCAGGCGCACGTCGTCGAGGATGATGAGGGCCGTGCAATCGTTACCCATGATGCGAACCGCGTCGCGTTCGGCGCATTCGAGCAGGACCTCGGGGCGAACCGCGCGAAGCGCGGTGCCGAGCGCTTGCAGGAGTGGGCGGTCTTTTTCGCCCATCGCAAAATACCGTTGCGCGATGTCGTAAAGAGGGCTTGCAAGATGCAGCAGGTGCGCATAAGGCGAGGATTTTTCGATTTCCCGGGCAATGCTGGTTTTTCCGGTGGCTCTCGGCCCCGCAAAAAATATTTTCGGCATGGCTCACCTATCCTTGACTACCGGTCATTATCCCGTGCCGCAGAGCAGAAGCCAAGCCATTGAACGAAAAAATGCTAAATCAAGGTGAGTCCCATATAGGTTCCGAACCCTGCCAGCGCGATCCCGCATGCTATGGATACGGTCTGAAACACCCGGGGCGTCACGAAGCGCCGAAGGTAGGTCAAGAGGACCGTCATGCCGATACCATACAACAGGCATCCCGCGACAAAACCGGAGAAAAATATCCAGATATCGGTGACGGTGGGATGGTGCAGATAGCCGGCAATGACGGTGCTCCCAAACGAGACCCAAAAGGCGATCCCCATGGGGTTGGCCAGCGACATCAACGCGCCTACCCCAAAAGCCTCCCAAAAACTGCGCGGAGTGGCCATCCCCTGCGGCACGAAGCTCACGCGGGATTGCCGGAAGGCAGCGTAGGCCAGATAAAACAGCAAAAACGCGCCAACGAGGCCCATCGCCAGGTGCATCCAGCGAAACCGCAACAAGGCGCTTACCCCTGCCATGGCGACCAGTCCGTATACCGTATCCCCGATGACTGAACCAATTTCGATGCCAAGCACACCACGCCAACCATAACGGAGCGACTGACGGAAAGCCTCGGCTGTGACCGCGCCTGGCGGCGCGCAATAAAGAATTGCCAACACACTGCCTAACAAGGCGGCTCCCATGCCACACCCCTCTTGACTGCCGTCGTGGCCGGACCGGAGGTGCCGCCGGCAACAAAAATATATTACACAATATTTGAAAAGGCGTACAGAAAAAGATGGACCATCGGAGCAATGTGCTACATAGGCGCGAGTCATGTTGCCGGGCTGGTAGTAGCCAGCCCGGTGCGCATCCAAAAGCGTCATGTTTTCCGTTACAGTGGGGCAGTTATTCATTATGCCGGTTGCCATCACCCGGGTTCGGTGGCGCACCTTAGCGGTAAGGGTTTCCCGGCGTCCAGGCAGGATTTAGGAGTTTTGTGTCGAATTCGTCAATAGGGGATTCGGAACTTCCTGCGTCGGCCCGGATGCCATCGGGAGACCTTGCGGCATGCTGGGCGTTAGCGCCGGACCGTGTCATCTGTCCGAACGATTGCGCGTGGTGAATTGGTAATGTTGTCGGGATATGGAAACCTTAATGAGGTGAGTGGCGTTATAGAAACATAGACAGACGACCAAGAATGGAGGCAGTCTTATGGCGGAAAGGGCAATGCGTTGCAAGACCGTTGAGGATCGCGGGGAAGATGAGGCGATGATGGCGGTGGTGGCACGGGCCGTAACTGTTCCCGCAGAGCCGGGCCTCTGCAGCCGCCATGCACTGGTGGTGAAGGCAATTCCTGCCGACACGCTAGGGCTCGATGGATTCGTTCATGCCGTCTTTTGGGGATGGATCGCAAAAGATCGGGAATGGAATGTCTGGTACCTTACGCCATCCTACCCGGGTTATCACGGGTTGTTGCTGGAGCATCTGAAGAACCGCCCGGCGGTGTCGGCCACCGTACCGGATTCGGGGAATCACCACGGCGTCTTGCGCGCTATTCTAGCGGCTACCGATCTTTCGGGCCTGCCGAAAGTGGTTCTAAGGGAGGCGCGGCGCCTGGGCTGGGTACGGTACGACTTGCGGGCCGGCGCCTGGTTTCGCACGTCGGATTGTCCAGCTACGGTCGAAGTCTAAGCACGCCAGCCTGGCCACTGGGTGCGGAGCGCAACGACGTTCACGGAACCCCGTCTAACCCGAGACGTGGGGAGAGACTGGACTGTCGGTCACACCATCGCCAAGCGCTGCCGTGGTGGTTTAGGCGGGAAATGGGCCAACCTTCCGGCGGCGGTTTGGGTTTTCTGGGCAGGGGCGGTTGCGTTAAGACAAGAGGTGTCTTAAAGTGGGTGAACGGGCGGATGCGGTCGTAAGGATGCCAGGTCCCGGGCCGGGGGTGCTGGTCCCGGCCCAATCATCTTCGTCGTCACGTACGGAGTCCACCCGAACATAGGTCAGGGTCAGATGGAGGGGTTTGCGGGTGCAATACCGTCGGTTAGGCCGGGCAGGCATACAGGTATCGGAACTTGCGCTGGGCAGTTGGTTGACGTATGGCACAACCACAGAACGGGATGTGGCCGAACAATGCGTGCATACTGCCTACGAGTTGGGCATCAATCATTTTGACTGCGCCAATGTTTACGGAGCGGTTCCCCATGCGGCGGAATCTTTTTTGGGGAAGGCGCTTAAGCCGTTTGATCGAACCAGCTATGTGTTGACGACCAAGGCTTTTTGGCCGGTAGGGGATCGGCCGAATCAGGCGGGCCTGAGCCGCAAGCACTTGCGGGAGCAAATTGAGAAGAGTTTGAGAGCGCTAGCCACCGATTACGTGGACATTTTTTATTGCCACCGGTTTGATCCGCAGGTGGAGCTGGAGGAGATCCTGACCACATTGGATGCTTTTATTCGCGAGGGGAAGATTCTTTATTCCGGGGTCAGCGAATGGCAGGCCGCCCATATTGCCGAGGCGGCGCAGTTGGCCGAGCATTGGCGGTTGCACCCAATTCGGGCCAGTCAACCCGCTTACAACCTGTTGCACCGGGCGATCGAGCCGGAAATTCTTCCGCTGTGCGAGCGGCTGGGAATCGGTGTGGTGGCATTTTCGCCTTTGGCTCAGGGAGTTCTATCGGGCAAATACCATTGGGGGACGGTGCCCCCGGCCGGAAGCCGGGCAACGCATCCCGATACGGCGCATTTTGTTGCCAGGCATCTGACGGAAGCGACCTTGCGGCGAGTGGATCGGCTTGGCCAGGTAGCCCGCGCAGCCGGCATGGAGCTCCCCCAACTCGCCTTGGCCTGGGTGCTTCGACAACCCGGCGTGTCGAGTGCGCTGATTGGCGCCTCGCGGCCCGAGCAGGTCAAAGCCAACGTGGCGGCAGTAGGGGCGACCCTAAGTCCAGAAGTCTTGGCGGCGGTGGACCAGGCCCTTTTGCCGTAGCGCGACCGCTATGGCTGCAAGCGGCCCCAACCCGCCAGTGGTCTTCCGATATGGCCCGTCTATCGACCTCAGCAAAGTCCCCTGCGTTGTTCGGCGCGGGAAGGGTCCTGAGCCGGTGACGAGGATATCACTGCCTTTAGCGAGAGACGGATTGTTCAGCGGTTGCCTGGCGAACGCTGACGGGGGGAATGTGTTCGCATTGCCCTAACTTGCGCGACGCCTGCCATTTCTCCGGATGCATTTATATATCGTGGTCACGGGGACCCATTTATGACGGATTCGGGTCGGTTTAGCCCTGTTTTCGGTGGCCGTGGCAGTTTTTCATGCCAATGATGCACCAATCCCGAATGGGGTGCGAACGGCCCCGCGCCGAACCCCTTCCGGGAACGAACAGAGGCGGAAGGCTTGCCCCCGGATGTGGGAATCAGGCACCGCGGCGTGGCACCCCGTTCGTCCGCTTCCCATCCATGCTTCGTATTCCGCCGCCATTTGTCATCTTGTCCCTTCTGCTCAGCACTGCGCAAGCGGCTCACCGCCAAACCACAGGTCGGGTCATACCCCGCTTCGGCCACCTGCCCGCACTCAAGGTCGGCATGGCCAACCCGCACTTACCGCTCCGCGGCACCCGTCACCTGTCCGCTAACGAAGGGCAGGCATCGGGTCTTTCAGTTCGCCGTTCACCGCAGCTTCCGTCCCTTGGCCGCCAACCCTGCGCGTGCGCGCGATTCGGTATAATGAAGACAGGGACGCTTGCCGCCAGTACGGTTGTCGAGGCGTCCGCGGACAGTAGACTTCACAACAAAGACAGGGAAAGGGTTCTGTGTGCCATGCCTGGTACCGTGCTGTGACTCGCCGCATCCGATGGGCGCTGCCCCTTATCGCTGCCACCGTCCTTGGCGGAACGATCGCGTTGCACGGGGCGTACCACGCGCCATGGCTGCTGTCCTTGTACCTGGTAATATCCATCATGTCGACGGTCAGCGATTCGCGCATTCATCCGGTCTCCCCCACTCAAATCATCGTTACCGGGATCCTCATTATCGTCGGCACCGGGCTTTGGATTTTTGTTCTCTCCCTATTCGTCTCGTACATTCTGGAAGCAGATTTGGACTCCTTCAAAGAGAGGCGGACGATTATGGAAATTCGGCGATGGAAAAACCATTTTGTCGTGGTGGGTGCCGGACGGGTGGGTGAGAGCATCGCGCGGGAACTGTCGGAGATGGGCGAAACCGTCGTCATCGTGGACAAAGATCCCGATCGCGTGGCGCGCGTGCGAGAAGCAGGCTTTACCACCTTTTTGTTGCACGGATTTAGTGCCGACGCGTTTCGTCCGGCCAATTTCCCGTCGGCCAAAGGTCTCGCCTTGGCACTGCCAGACGACGCCGAAAATCTGTACGCGTACCTTACGGCCAACGCCCTGAACGAACACCTGCAAGTGGTGGCACGGGCACAAACCGCAGAAGCCGCACAATACCTCCATGACCTCGGCATTGAGCGTGTTATCCTGCCCGATATTGTTGGGGGACGCCGGTTGGCGCGAATGTTGGTGAAACCCGTCGCCCATGATTTGCTCATGGCGTTACTGAATGAAGAAGGCGTGCAAATTACCGAAATCGCCGTCGACGACCATTCTCCCATCGCGCATCAGCCCGTTCAGAGAGTTAGGGATATTTTTGGGGCCGACGTAACCTTAATCGGCTATTGGCGCAACCAACAGCTGCACATGGCGCCACGGGCAACCGATGTCCTCTTACCTAACGACACCATCATTCTCGTGCAATCGACGGAGACGGCGACCTGAAGGATCGGGCCAGGCGCACTCGAACTCAGGACAATGTCTCAGGTCTAGTCCAGTTTTTGCATCACGATTGGTTCCCAACTGCCTCGCCATGAGGTGCCAACTATCGCTCGTCGGTGCCCTCAAGGCTGCCTTGGATGCAACGCGGGTGTTTCGACTGGTGGGGACGATCAACGGCAAAGCAGGGCAACCTGTCATGGCGTTGACGCCTGTCGGCACCGTGTGGGACTTCGAGGCCTTAGCCTATGAG
>JAJZZA010000051.1 GCA_021797825.1 Bacillota bacterium
CTGGATTCCGTCCATGTGATGAAGTATAGCCACAAATCCGGACCGGACCGTCACGTTGATCCGCCCGAGATGAACGGGTAAGATAACGCTAGACAATTTCATCATGGCGATGGAATCCGCCGCGGGGCAACCCGAAACCGCCGTCTCGGTACGGTTGATGACTCCTGATGCGCCAATTGCGCGCGTTGGGAGGATATTTTTTTTCAAGAGAGGGTTGCCGGTGGAATACCTCGTGCAGTTGTGTCAAATGGGGTTTGTCTTGCTGTTTGCCCCGTTGCTCCGCGGAATCATGGAACGCTACCGTGCCCGCCTGGCCGGCCGGCACGGACCTCAGATATGGCAACCATACCGTGATTTGCGTAAATGGTGGGGAAAGGATACCTTGCGCACCAATCAGGCCAGTTGGGTGTCGGAATGGACCGCGGTGGCGTACTTTGCGGCGCCCCTGGTGGTGGCCATGCTGATTCCGGTGCTGACCGCATTCCCCTTGCCGTTTGCCTGGATGGGCGATATGCTGGCGGGCGGCATGATTTTGGGCGCCGCCGGGTTCGCGCTGCTGTTGGCGGCCTTGGACAGCGGCAGCGTCTATCCCGCGCTCGGGGTGAGCCGTCTGCGCCTCATCGGGGCGTTTACCGAGCCGTTGGCGGTCATGCTGGTGTTTACCGCCGCGGCAGCCGCGAGGGCCACCATCCCTTTTGTGGTCAACCAGGCGCTCGTGTCATCGCGCTGGTTATGGAGCCCGACGCACGTGCTGCTGACCGTCGCCTGGTTTCTCTTCTTGATCGCGGAAACCGGACGGATTCCGGTGGACAACCCGTCTAGCACCCAAGAACTTTCCATGATTGACCCCTCGCGCACGTTTGAGTCGAGCGGGCGTGACTTGGCTCTTTATGAATGGGGCGGCTGGATGAAGTTGCTCGTCCTGCTCATCATCCTGATGAATGTGCTGACCACGCCCTGGGGGCTAGCCCCGCGGATCGGACTGGTGGCGGTGGGCACGGCGGTCCTCGCGGTAGCGTTGAAAGTGACGTTGGCGGCGTTGTTGTTGGTGACCGTCGAGATGAGTTTTGCCAAACTCAGGCTCATCCGCAACGTGGATTTCCTGGTGGCGGCGATGGTGGTGGCGGCGCTTGGGTCCATCGGTGCCATGCTCTTATAAATCGACGTGAGGAGCCTTTAGATGATGGTGATGTGGGAACGCGCCTGGGCGTCTTTGGTGTGGGCTTGCGCGATGGGGTTTTTTCTGGTCAAAAATCCCCGCTCGGCCCGCATCGTCTACCGCGTGCAGTCTCTGGCGGAAGCGGCCTTGATTGGCGGATTTGCCGTGTTTTCGAACCAGCCGGCTTTGTGGCTATCGGTTTTGCTGGTGGTGGTGGTAAAGGCGGGAGCGATTCCGGAACTGATCCGGCGCCTGACCCGCGGACTGGAGGCCGCATACGGCAGCCAATCCCGTTTTGGGCTGGCATCCTTGCTGATTATGGGTTTGATTTTGACCGGCTTAAGTCTGGAAGTGTTCCGCTCTGGTTTCCCTCATCCGGTATTGACCGGGGTGCTGTTCGGAGGGTGGCTGCTGGCGTTTGCGCAGATTACGGTTCGTTTCGAGGTGTGGAGTCAAACCTGGGCGATTTTAAGCCTGGAGACATTGACCAGCAGCTTGATGCTGGTCATCCTCAACACGTTGCCGCTCTTAGCCGATGCCGGCATCAACCTGGCGGCTTTGCTGGCGGCAGCTCTTCTCGCCGTCCTCTCGGCCAGGGTGGCGGGGACCTTTGGCACCACCGACGCGCGGTTGCTTAGGGAGCTAAAAGGATGACCATGCCGACGACGACGGGATTTGGTTTATGGTGGCCCCTTTTGATTCCGGTTGGGGCGTCTTTCTTGGTGGGGGTTTTCGGCTTGCGGCTGCAAGCCTGGGCGCGCGCGCTCTTTACCGCCGGGACCCTGCTGAGCTTCGGATTGATGCCGTTTGGCGCGGCGGCCCGCGCGCACCCGCTGGCGATGTGGGGATATGCGCTGGTTGCCGTGCTGTCCCTGCTGGCGGTATGGTTTTCCGGGCCGTATATCGCCGCGGAACGCCGGTCGCACGGGTGGGACGCACGGCGGGTCCAGCGGTACCAGGTGTTCTTGTATTTGTTCGTGGCCTCCATGATGGCCATGGCGATCGTGCCCAATTATCTGCTCATGTGGCTGGCGCTGGAAGGGGCCACGTTCTCCTCCACCTGGCTGGTGGACACGGCGCATGTTCGCACCAGCACGGAAGCCGCCTGGAAATACATGGTCTTAACCGAATCGGCCGGATTGGCCGGACTGGCCGGCACCGTGCTGATTATCCACTTTACCGGCCACAATGTCGCCCATTGGGGATTTCATTTTGCCCAGGCGGGTTCGGTGTGGCCATCGGGCGTGGTCTTGGGGGTGTTGCTGGCCGCCATCGGCTATGGCACCAAAGCGGGCTTGGCGCCCTTTCACACCTGGCTGCCCGATGCCCACAGCGAAGCCCCCGCTCCCGTCTCGGCCTTGCTGTCAAGCCTAAAACTGGCGGGTTCGCTGATGATTTTGGAACGCTTGCTGGTGATCGCCGGCGGCGCCATTGCCCACGCGATTACCTCCGACATCCTTATGGGCTTGGGACTGGTGTCGCTCTTGATCGCCGCCGGCTTCGTGGCCAGCCAACAGGATCTTAAACGGTTGTGGGCCTATTCTTCCATCGAACACATTGGGCTTATCGCGCTGGGGTTCGGGTTTGGCGGGATTGCGCTGTTGGGCGCGCTGCTCCACATGTGGACCCATGCGCTGAATAAGTCGCTCTTGTTTTACAATGCCGGCACCGTCCGCGTGCTTTATCACACCTCCCGGCACGCCGAGGGAGCCCGCGGGATTTTGGGCCGGACGCCTTGGACCGGGATGCTGTTGTCGGTCGGTTCGCTGGGCATTGTCGGGGTGCCGCCGTTTGCGCCTTTTTGGAGCGAGTGGCTGATCTTGGCCGGCGGCTTTCAAAATCCCGCCGACCGGCCGCTGGTGTGGATCGCGATGGCGTTGCTGGTGGTGATCTTTATTGGCATCGCCTTGATGGTTCCGCGCTGGCTGTTTGTGGCGGGCAGAGTGCAGGCCGAACCCGTCTCCGGCACCCGTCTGGCGGAACCCTGGAGCTTGCTTTGGCCAAGCGCGGTGCTGCTGGTCATGGTCAGCGTCGGCGGCTTGGCGATTCCGCTGGTGGCGCACGGCTGGTGGGTGAACGCCGGTCAGCGCCTCGGGCATTTCGGGCCGTAGTCCCCAACCCGGGGCCCGAGCCCGATTTTTTCGACAACCCATTAGGGATGGGGGCAGGTGCGGTGATGGACGATTACTATCGGGCGGATTCTCCCGACGAATGGGTGCGAACGGTGATGCAAGAGCGTCAGCGGGGTGTCGACGTGGCGCTGATGGATGTGCAAGACGCCGATCTCTATGTCGTGCTGGTTGACATGAGCAACGGCTCCGCGATCCGGCGAGGGGTGCGTTTGTCCAGTTCGCCGGGCGTTCCGCGCCTTTCTATCGCCGGCGTGGGAGAGGTCATTTGGGCCCAAGACGCCTTGGGTCAGGTGGTTCGGTGGCATGGCCAGGCGCATGCCGGCAAGACCGTGCGGGGCAAAGGGGTGTTTACCTATCCCTTGGGTCCGGTGCGGGCGGATGTGTCCGAAGCCCTGAGCTATCAGCTGTCCGTGATGGGCGATGAGATTCTGCGCCTTGACCTGCAAAATGGGTTCAAGGTGCGCGCGATCGCCGAACGGGCGCAGGGGCAATCGGTGGCCGGCGCACTGCAACTGGTGGAACGCACCACCGGCACCTCCACCGTGGCGCACGCCTGGGCATATTGCCAGGCGGTAGAGGCGGCCCGGGGTTGGACGATGCCCCCGGCGGTCGAATTGTCGCGCACCGTTCTGGCCGAATTGGAGAGGGTGATGAGCCACCTGGGGGACTTGGCGGCGCTGGCGGTCGCCACCGGTTTGTCGGTTCCGCAGATGGCCTATCTCCAGCTAAAAGAACGGATTCTGCGCGTGAATTATCAATTGACGGGACACCGCTACGGGAGAGGATCAATTGTGCCGGGAGGCGTGGGCGGCCATTCACCCGATGGGCAACAGCGCGCTGGCTGGAGGCGGGAAATGGCGGCCATTCGGGCCGAAGCCGAGAAACTGCAGGCCGCGTTGGAACACACCCCGTCTTTCCTGGACCGTTTGGAAGGGGCCGGCACGATTCCTGCCCGGGTGATCCACTACGTCCGTCCGGTCGGGCCGGTCGGCCGCTCGGCGGGGCGTCCCATGGATGTTCGGGTCAACCGGCCCTATGGCCTGTACGGGGCCAGCCGGATTCCGGTGCCGGTGCTGCCAAACGCCGATGCCCGGTCCCGCTTTCGGGTCAGGGCGGAGGAACTCGAAGTGAGTCTGGGGATTTTAGAGCGCCATATCTCCGACTGGTCTCCCGGGATGATGGGCGGTGAGACGTATGCGGGGGACCGCCAATGGGGGCTTGGGATGGTGGAAGCGCCGCGGGGACAACTGACTTATGCGGTCACCCTGAACGCCGCGGGGACGGTCGAGCATCTGGCCCTGGCCACCCCGTCGGCGCGCAATTGGTACGTGGTGCCTCCGGCCATGCAAAATCACAATATTCTTCAAGATTTCCCGATTATTGACGCGAGTTTTAATTTGTCCGTGGCGGGTTGGGATCAATAAGGAGGGCCCTATGTTTTATTGGCGATGGATCAACAACCTGGCGAAACCGGTCATGACCAGCGGGTTTCCCAGCCAGGCCGACCCGGCGGTGGTGGCGGGCAACGCGGTTGAGGTCGCGGACGATCTCAGACGCGATCCGATCTTGCGGCGCTCGCTCGCTATCCGGCACATTGACACCGGATCGTGCAACGGATGCGAATCGGAACTGCAGTTATTAGCCTCGCCCACCTATGACTTTTCCCGCTACGGGTTCATTTATACGCCCTCGCCGCGCCATGCGGATCTGTTGTTGGTGACGGGTATCGTGACGGAGGCCATGGCACCGGTGGTCGGCGCCGTTTTCGACGGGATGCCGGCACCGAAGCAGGTGGTGGCAGTCGGCGACTGTGCGGTGTCGGGGGGCGTGTTCGGAGGAGAGCCCAGACGCCGGTTAAGGGAACGGGTGCCGGTCATGGTCTCCATCACCGGCTGCCCGCCGTCTCCCGGCGACGTCTTGCGCGCCCTGCTGGCCGCGGTCGAAGAGGACGGGCAGGCTGCGACAGGAGGGGCAGGCCGATGACGGGGCTCAATTGGGTGCAATTCTGGGGTGGTTTGGCGGCGCTTGGCTTGGTCGGCGGGGGAATCTTGGATGCCTACCAGCATTGGCGGAAAACCCGGTATTGGCTGGGCGCCACGCTGATGGTCGGCAGTGTGGCGTTGGTCGTGATGGGAGCGGGGATGAATCAGATCTCGGTGATCCGTGTCGCCATGCCGACCCCGTTTCCGACCCTGACATTGGCGCCGTTGCCGCTGGCCTCGCTTTGGGCGGTGGTGGCTGGCCTGCTCTTTTTCGCGGCCGCCTTGGGCACCTGGTCGCATCCCCAGGGCCGACAGGTGTTCTACAGTCTCGTGCCGCTGCAAGCGGCCGTTGGATTGTTTCTGTGGAGCGGAGACGGGCTCTATCTGCTGGCAACGTGGGAAGTGCTGTCGGTGTTGGGCTATCTGGGATTGGTCACCACGCGCCGGGCGCGCCCGGTGTGGCATGCCGGTTGGGTGCTGCTGGCGCTAAGCGAATTCGGGGGCATGTTGCTCTTCGCCGGTCTGCTCTTTTTAACCTCGTGGCATGGGTCCGGTTTTCACGATTCTTTCGCGCGCATGGCGATTTTGGCGCACAATCGCACGCTGGTGGTGCGAAACGCCGTGATGGTGTTGGTGTTGTTGGCGTTTGGGGTCAAGGCCGGGCTTTTTCCGCTGATGATTTGGATGCCGTTGGCGGAACCTGAAGCGCCCGGGGCCGTGGCCGGGATTTTTTCTGGTCTTTTGACTGCCCTGGCGGTAAGCGCTATCTTGGCGATGGACCGGATTGTCCATCCGGGCATCGTGTGGGGCGTGGTGCTGGTGATCCTGGGCACCATGGGCGCCCTGTCCGCCGCCCTCTACAGTATCGTTTCGCGCCACCTCAAACGCGTTCTGGCCTACTCCACGCTGGAAATACTGGGGATCGTATTCGCGGCCTTGGGAATCTGGCAGTTGGCCGGGATACTGAATCCCACCTCGATTGCCGCCAAAATGGCGCTGGACGGGGCCGTCATATTGTTGGTGATGCATGCCGGGTCCAAGTTCCTGCTGTTCTTGTCGACCGATTATTTTTCCGACCATTCGCAACTGATTGATCGCCTGGGGGGACGCATCCATCGTGCGCGCTGGCTGGCGGGCATCACTCTGGGTGCCATCGTGATCATCGGCGCCATCCCACCGCTGGGCGGATTTGTGGGCGAATGGCTCATCATCGAGTCGCTGTTTTTGCCGTTTAACCCGGCCGCGGTCCATCTCCTCTTGCTGGCCGTGGCCGCCTTGCTGGCCATGACCATGGCGCTGGGGGTGACGGCGTATCTCCGCTGGTACGCGTTTATTTTTCTGGGACCGAGTCATTCGCCAGACCCGGCGGGGGGAAGCGGGGATGTTGGGGGCCTGATGAAATGGGGACTCCTGCTGGGGTTAATCCCGGGCATTGTCGCGGGTCCGGGGGAGCCGTGGCTTTTGCCTTGGATCTCGCGCCAACTGACGGCAACACACCTCTTGGCCGCGGTGGGGGGGATTGTTGCGCGGACCAAGCATCCCATCCCGGCGGTCAAGGGATTGATCCCATTGGGGGCCAACCTGCTTCCGGTGCCAGGCGCCGCGGGCAGCGTGTTTTTTCCGCAGGGGGCTTCGGTGGGGGATCCCTGGGTGCTGTTTTGGATGGCGCTTACACTGATGGCGGTGATTTACGGCATCCGCGGTTGGCGCCGGCCGCCATCCCGCCAGGTCAATCCGTGGACCGGCGGGTCATACCCGTTTGCCCGCGATGCCAGTTTTAGCGCGGAGGGATTCGTCCATCCCTTGCGGCTGGCTTTCGCCGGATTTTACGGATTGAAAAGGGAGCGCAAGGACAAACGGGGCTCGCGCTTGTACCGCCACACCATCGTGGACCGTGTGGAACGCCATCTCTATCTGCCATTGATCCTGGTGGCGAAACGGATCGCCCAAGGTATCCGCGCCATGCAAAACGGCAGTCTGGCCATCTATCTCTCTTATCTCGGGGTGAGTGTGCTGGTGTCGATCATGCTGTTTCGGGCGTGGACGCCGTAATGGGGGATAGACCCCGCCCGGGGCCGGGATAGGCCACCATGGCAAAAAACAGGGAGCCCACGCTGCGGAGGGCGTGGCCAGACCGGATTTCCTCCGCTAAAAAGAGATACCGCCAGCAGACTAAGATCAAGGTTTTGAGAGAAAGAGCTTTTTGCGCTGTGCATTTCAATTGCCGGTGGATAGACAGTTTTGCGGGAATCAACGCTTGGCGCCCGGGCTCGACCCGTATACGATCCGCAAAAGGGCACGGCATATATTCCCATATTGCAGGCAGTGCTTGGTAAAGCACACCCTGAGCGATTCTCGGGTGTTCCGGGAATCGTCTGCGCGTGCGGTTTGGCAGCCGCAGTGCCTAGGCGCTGTGCCACCCCCAGCCCAAACTTCATCCAAGGCCAGGACCCCCCCGAGAATCCCTCCGGGTGTGCTTTATGACGCCCTTCTACCAATATGGAAATCAATGTCAGTCTATAACTTGGATTATTTTGCGGACGGAACGCCGCCACTGCGCGTGGATTCCCGAAACAGGGGTTATCCACAGTCGGTTGAAAGACACAACGCAAAAAGCTCGGGTCACAACCCGTTGCCATGTCCTCACATTTTTGCTATGATATCGTGCGATGTGTTTTTTGTACGGAAGAAGGTGACGACTGTGAAAGAAGGCATTCATCCCGCGTATCACCGCACCAGTGTGAAGTGTTCGTGCGGAGCGGAGTACCAAATTGGCTCGACACGGCAAAATCTCCGCATAGAAATTTGTGGGAAGTGCCACCCGCTGTACACGGGGCAGCAAAGAATTGTCGACACCGGCGGCCGAGTGGAGCGCTTTAAGAAGCGGTACGGGCTTAAGTAGAGCAAAACAGAGCCGCTGGGCTCTGTTTTTGTTTTTAGCCACCTGAGGGATAGGGGAGCAACCATGGATGACATCATGCGAGGCCGGATGGAAGCGGCACGCGAGCATTATCTTGAAGTCCAGGAGGCCATGTCGCATCCCGACGTGGCGTCCAATCAAGAATTGGCACGCCGCTATGGACGCGAACTGGCGGAATGGGAGGGGATGCTCAGCGCCTACGACCGCTACTTGGCCCTGCTTTCGGAAATCGACACGTTAAAAGATTTGCTGCGTGAAGACGATCCCGAGATCCGCGCCTGGGCTGAGCCTGAACTAGAACGCTACCGTCAGCTTTTGCAAGATGCGGACCGGCAGATGATCTTGCTGCTGGCTCCGCAGGATCCGAACGACAAGAAGAATGTCATCGTCGAAATTCGCGGCGGGGCGGGAGGCGACGAAGCTGCGCTGTTTGCGGCCGATTTATATCGGATGTACAGTCGATATGCCGAGCGCCAGGGTTGGAAGAGCGAACTGTTGTCGTCGAGTCCGACCGATATCGGAGGTTTTAAAGAAATCATCTTTATGATCGAAGGAGATGGCGCGTTTAGCCAGCTCAAATTTGAACGGGGCGTACACCGCGTGCAACGGGTGCCGGTAACGGAAGCCGGAGGGCGGATTCACACGTCCACGGTGACCGTGGCGGTGTTGCCGGAAGCGGAAGAGGTCGATGTGGTGATTGGTCCCGACGATCTCCGGATCGACACCATGCGATCCAGCGGAGCTGGCGGCCAGCACGTCAACAAGACCGAGTCGGCGGTGCGCCTGACCCACTTGCCGACCGGCATTGTGGTCTATTGCCAGGACGAGAAATCGCAGATGAAAAACCGGGAAAGGGCGATGCGGGTGTTGCGCGCGCGTCTTAAAGAGTTGGCCGACAGCACCGCGGCCCAGGAAATCGCCGATGCGCGCCGCTCGCAGGTGGGAACCGGCGACCGTTCCGAACGCATCCGCACCTATAACTTCCCGCAAGGGCGGGTCACCGATCATCGCATCGGCCTGACCCTGCACCGGTTGGAAACGGTATTGGACGGGGATTTGCAGGAGATCATCGCAGCCTTGCAGGCAGACGAACAAGAGGCCCGGCTCCATGAACAGCAAGCCTAACGTGGCTTGGCGGGAGAGCTTTCGGCAATCCGTCGAGGAGTTGCGGGAGGCGGGCATCGAGGACGCCGAGCGGGAGGCCGCCCTGTTGTTGGAGCTGAGCTCGGGCCGATCCTTGAGCGAGTGGATTGTCGACGGGGGCGTTTGGGCTCAACCCGCCGAGAAACGGATGCGGGAATTGACGCGGCGGCGGGCCGGGCGCGAGCCGTATCATTATCTGGCGGGCATCCGCGAATTTATGGGCCTTAGCGTGCGGGTTGACCCGGCGGTCTTGATCCCCCGCCCGGAAACCGAACTGCTGGTCGCCACGGTGTTGGCGCAGGTGCCCGATTCTTCCCTGACGGTGGTGGATGTGGGCACCGGCAGCGGAGCTATCGCGTTGGCGCTGCGCCGGCTCGGGTCGGCGGCCTGGACCATCGTCGCCACCGAGAACAGCGCCGCCGCGCTGCAAGTGGCCCGGAGCAACGGGGCAGCATTGGGTCTGAAAATATCCTGGCGGCTGGGGTCGTTGCTCGAGCCGGTAGCGGGTCCGGTTGACGTCATCGTGGCCAATTTGCCCTACGTCGATGAAGCGGAACGCGGCCAACTGGCCCCCGAACTGGCATACGAGCCGCCGGCGGCGCTCTTTGCCGGCCGCGGCGGATTGGCCGCGATTGAATCTCTGGTAGTCCAGGCGGCTTTGCGATTCGCCCGCTTCCCCTCCGGGGTGGGCGGAATATTTCTGGAGATGGGTCAGGGCCAAGCGCCGGCGGTGACCGCCTTGCTTAGCCGACACGGTTTTGGGATGATCACTGCCGTAGCGGATTATGCGGGCGTGGCGCGCATCGCCGTCGGTTGGTGGCGCGGGAAAGGATGAGGCGATGGCCGAGTGGATTACAGCCGCACAATTGGCCGAAAGGCTGGTTTCGGGCGATCCCCCCGTGTTGATCGACGTGCGCATGGGATCGGCCGGCGCCATCGCCGGATCGCGGCATGTGCCGGTGATTGACTTGGAGGACAAGTCATGGGATTGGGATGCGTCGCGCGATCTGGTGGTCTATTGCCACTTCGGGCGAGGAGCCAGCGATTATGCGGCCGAAGTCCTCGAAGAGCAGGGGTACCGGCGGGTGTTTAAGCTTAAAGGGGGCTTGGAGGCGTGGCAGGCCCACGTGGCGGGGGGCGGGGAGTAGGCCGCGATGAATCCGGCTGCCCGCCCCGCGCCTGGTCCGCGGAAGGGGGAGGTCCGCCATAGCCGTCTCACCTGCCTGGCTGGCGCTGGCCGCGCTGGGCGTGCTTTACATCCTGCTGATCGGGGACTGGTTTCATCGTGCCTGGGCAGCATTGGGTCTGGGCGGGGCGATGGTGCTGTCCGGGGTGGTTTCGGTTGACGCCGCCATCCGGTCGGTCAATTGGGATACCATGATGCTGTTAACCGGCATGATGGTGCTGGTCGGCGTTCTTGGCGAGGCCGGGTTATTCGTTCGCCTGGGCCGGTGGGCCCGCGCCTGGGCAGCGGGGGATGGCTGGCGGTTGTTATGGGTGTTCTTCGGGATAACGGCCGCGATTTCGGCGGTTTTGGACAACGTCACCACGGTCTTGTTGCTGTCTCCCGCCTTGATGCAAGCGGCGGAGGGGATGGACCTGGATCCGGTGCCGTTTCTCATGGCCGAGGTGGCGGCGTCGAATTTAGGAGGTCTCGCCACTTTAATCGGCGATCCTCCCAATATCTTGATCGGAACCGCGGCGCATCTGTCCTTCATGCAGTTTGTCCGGTATTTGGCACCGGCCGCGGTCCTGTTGCTGGTGGGGGTCGCGATCGTGCTGCCCCGCCTGATTTCCCTGGCTCCGCGTCCTTTGCCGCAGGATCGGCGTGTCACGATTCATCCCATCGAGCCGGTGCCGTCGGCGCAAGCGCGCAAGCTTCCGGGCCTCTTGGCCACTTTAGCGGCGATGCTGGCTGCCTTTATGTTCCAACAGGTCCTGGGCGTGGCCGCTGGCGTCATTGCCGTCGTCGGAGCGCTGGGGGCGTTAGGCTATGCGCGCCCCCCGCTCCGTCCGCTAATGCGCATGGTGGATTGGGGGACATTAGGGTTTTTCCTGGGGATTTTCATCTTGGTGGGGGCGTTGGAATCGACCGGGGTGGTTAACGAGATCGCCGGAATCTTGACGCTTTCTCATCCGGGGCGGTGGTTGCCGCTGATGATATTGGCGGGCGCGGCCTTGTTTTCGGCGTTTTTTGACAATGTTCCGCTGGTGGCTGCGCTGATTCCGATTTTGAACCACATCATGGCGCAATCCCCGTCGTTTGGCATAGAATTGTGGGTAGCGTTGGCGCTGGGCGCGGCCATTGGCGGGAACGGGACGGTCATCGGCGCCTCGCCCAATGTGGTGGTGCAGGGACTGGCCAGGGAGTATGGGTATCGCCTCAACTTTCGGCGGTTTGCCGGCTTTGGATTAAGAGTGGCGGCATTGACGTTGTTGCTTGGGGGCCTATATCTCTCCGTCTGTTTTTGAGTCGAGCGGTCCGGAGATGGGAAGGGGGGCGCCGAGTGCACACCCGCATCGTGGGAACAGAAGGCATAGCGGAAGCGGTGGCGGTGCTGCGCGCCGGCGGGCTGGTGGCCTTTCCGACCGAGACGGTTTACGGGCTGGGGGCGGACGCGACCAATGCCACCGCATGCGCCGAAATTTTTCGCGTCAAGGGACGCCCAGCCGACAACCCCCTGATTCTGCACGTGTCCGGGGCAGCCGATTTGATGGCGTTGACCGAGGGCCCGCTGCCTGGAACAGCCGTCGCATTGACCCAGCGCTTCTGGCCGGGGCCCTTGACGGTGGTGGTGCGAAGCAACGGCCGGATTCCTGCCCTGGTCCGGGCGGGACTCGATACGGTGGCGGTGCGCGCCCCCAATCACCCCGTCGCCCAGGCGCTGATTCGGGGTCTGCGGCGTCCTGTGGCTGCGCCCAGCGCAAACCGGTCGGGGCGGCCGAGTCCGACCCGGGCTGCGGATGTGCTGGACGATCTGGCGGGACGGCTGGCGATCATCGTTGACGGCGGGATGTCGGCCGCCGGCTTGGAGTCGAGCGTGGTCGATTGCACCACGCCCCAACCGGTCTTGCTGCGGCCGGGAGCGATCGGGTATGAGCGATTGCGGGAGACGATTCCGACCCTGGCCATGTCCGGCTCCGGAACGTTGGCCCGCTCGCCCGGCATGAAATACCGGCATTATGCGCCCGAGGCGCCGGTAGTTTGGATCCGTTCGCACGACGAAAGGTTTGTCCGGCACGCGCTGGCGGCGCGGGGTCCGGATGTGGTGCTTATCGCCCCGGACGGCCCCTGGGCAGAAGCCGGCGAGGTGAAACGGATCATTGGGCTCGGCGGCACTTTGGAAGAGGCCGGCAGGCGGTTCTACGCGGCGCTGCGCGAGGCGGATCGGGAGCATCCGGCGGCGATTGTGGTAGTATGGGATGCAACCGGAGGGATGGGCTTGGCCATTTCCAACCGACTGACCAAGGCGTCGGCCGAGATGGTGGTGCCATGATGGGTGAACCGCGCGGGTATCTTTTTGTGTGCACCGGCAACACCTGCCGCAGTCCGATGGCGGAGGCGCTGTGGAAAGCCCGGGTGGGGACGGGCGGGATCCCGGCTTGGTCAGCCGGGGTGTCGGCATGGTCGGGACAGCCGGCGCAAGCGCTGGCGGTGGAGGCGGTTGCGGCGCTGGGAGGGGATCTCAGCATTCATCTATCGCGGGATCTCTCCGAGGTGACCGAAAACCCGTGGCGGGTGCTAACCATGACCGCTGCGCAGACCGACGCCGTCAAGGCCCTTCGACCGGAATGGGCTTCACGGACGAGTTTGTTGACGGAGTTTGTAGGCGATTGCGGGGATATCCCCGACCCGATTGGTCAGGGCCGCGAGGCGTATGCGGCGGCGGCGGCACGGCTTAAGGAGTTGCTGGCGCGGCTTCCGGAGCAGGCGGACCGCGCCCCCGAGAGTGTCGGCGGCAAGACACCCGCCAGCGCTGGCCAAGACTCCCCATCCGAGAGCGGGGAAGCGGAATGATGACGCGTTGGCGATAAGCCAAGCAGGCTAAGGAGGTAGGGTCATGCGGATAGCGGTCGGATCGGACCATGCGGGTTGGCCCCTCAAAGAATCCCTGGTGGCCTACCTCATGGGACGCGGCTGGGACGTGGAGGATTTTGGAACCTTCGGACCCGAGTCGGTGGATTATCCCGATTATGCCCAGAAAGTGGCCGAGGCGGTGGCCCGGGCGGATGTCGACCGCGGTTTGCTGATTTGCGGATCGGGTCAAGGCATGTGCATGGTGGCCAACAAGGTTGACCGAGTCCGGGCTGCGCTGGCCAATGACCCGGTGTCGGCCCGCTTGTCGCGGCAGCATAACGACGCCAATGTCCTGACGATGGGCGCCCGCATGGTCGCTCCCGCGTTGGCGCAGGAGATCCTGGACACCTGGCTGACCACGGAATTCGAAGGGGGACGGCACCTTCGGCGTGTAGAAAAGATAGGGGAAATTGAACGGAATGGCCCGAGCCGCTGAATGGCATTTATGGGCACGGCAAGCCGCGGAAGCGGTAAGCGCGGTGGTTCGGATCGAGACCGCGCTTCCGCTTCGGGTCTTGGTGCTGGGAGGCTCGATGAGCGAAGTCGCCGGCTACCCGATTGGAACCGCCCACAATCTGGAGCTGGGGCGGATCGTGTTGGCCGCGGTGAAAGAGGCGGTGCCGCCCAATATTGCGCTGGCGGTGCAAGGCTGCGAACATATCAACCGGGCCTTGGTGGTGGAACGAACCACGCAAGAACAGTTCGGGTGGACGGCGGTTTCGGTGTGGCCGGTGCTGGAAGCCGGTGGCAGTTTGGCCGCGGCGGCCATGGAGCTTATGGCTGAGCCGGTGGTGGTGGAAACCGTGCGGGCCGAGGCCGGGGTCGACATCGGACAAACCCTGATCGGCATGCACTTGCGTCCGGTGGCGGTTCCCCTGCGGGTGGGGCCGCGCCAGGTGGGGCACGCGGTGGTTACCGCGGCGCGGTGCCGCCCGCCGCTGGTCGGGGGGCCGCGCGCGCATTATGGACCCGCCGGCCAATAGCCGGCGAGACTGGGGGCGGCGCCAACAGGGGGCGCAACCGCCGCCAAACGACATGTCAAAGGAGCAATTATGCAGACCATCGTGGAGCATCCGCTCATCCGTGTCCATATCACCGCCTTGCGGGCGAAAGAGACCGGCGCGGACGCGTTTCGCAATCACTTGACCGCCATCTCGCGCCTGTTGGCTTTTCCCGCCTTGGCCGATCTGGCCATTGAACCCGTGCGGGTGGTCACGCCGCTGACGGAAACCGAAGGCGGCCGGCTCAGGGCGGTGCCGGTGCTGGTGCCCGTGTTGCGGGCCGGGCTGGGGATGGTCGAAGGGTTTCGAGACGTTATTCCCGACGCCATCGTTTCCCATCTGGGCATGTATCGGGACCACCAGACGCTTTTGCCGGTCCGCT
Source organism: Bacillota bacterium (assembly GCA_021797825.1). Classification (GTDB taxonomy): domain Bacteria; phylum Bacillota; class Sulfobacillia; order Sulfobacillales; family Sulfobacillaceae; genus JAJZZA01. Next base: position 14,798 of record JAJZZA010000051.1, read on the forward strand.
ATTACAGCAACTTTCCCAAAGATTGCGGAACCCACCCCTTCATTGTGCTCGATCCCATGCTGGCCACCGGGGGATCGGCGGTGGACGCGATTGACTATCTAAAATCGGAAGGGGTGCGGAACATTCGCGTGGTGGCGGTGATTGCCGCCCCGGAAGGGATGGCCCGGGTGTTCGAGACCCATCCCGACGTGCATGTGTATGCCGGCGTGCAAGACCAACGGCTCAACCAACAGGGCTACATCCTACCCGGACTGGGAGATGCCGGCGATCGACAATTTGGCACCGTATAAGCGGAAAACATTGCGGGAAATGCTGAAGTTTTTGTTTGTGAATTGTGTAACGAGTACTATTGTGAGATATTGACTAGGGATCAGTCGACAAGTATACTTAGGCATCGTGAAGGGGGCATTTTCATGCCCAAATCAGTCTATTGGCGTTATTCTGCCAAGCGAGGGAGAGCGTTGCAAGCCATGCTGATGGACAACTGGTTAATGTTCTGACCAGTTTGATAACGGTGGGAAACTTGGACACACTGCACCTGGAAAGGTGGTTTGTGGCATGGCACCCTCAGATGACAAACGCGGAGCCAAAACCTTGCGCGGAGTCGGAGTGGCGGCCACCCTCTCCTTCCAGTTGGTGGCGACGATCATTGTCGGGTTTCTTGTCGGTCACTGGCTTGACGGTCTCTTGCACACGGGTCCCTGGCTGGGCGTGGCGGGTGTGATGATGGGTCTGGTGGCAGGATTCGTCCTCCTCTATCACCTGTCCCGGATTTTGCTCAAGTGAGCGCGTTCCGGTCCGGCTGGAAACGGGCAGCGGGGATGTCCGGCGGGCTTTTGCTGCTGTTGGCCCTGGCGGGCGCGGTGACCGGGTCTGCCAGGGCTTCGGGATTGGCCGCGGGAATGGTGCTCGGGATTGTCGACCTGGTGGGACTCGGGCTGAGATTGCCGCTTTGGGCCAAGCTGAACCAACGCGCGGCGACGATGAGCATGAACTTGCGATTTCTATCGCGACTGGCACTGGTCGGGGTGTATTTTTATGCACTTCGCCGGTTCACCCAGGTTAATGTGTTTTGGACGCTGGCCGGATTGTTTGTCCCTCACGCGCTGTATCTGGTGGGGGCCGTGTGGCAACAGAGAGGCAAGGGGGTGAACGGATGAACTTTTCGTTAACCGCGTTTCAATGGCCCCCATTTATGACGGGCCTGATTTCTATGGCCGTGGTGCTGGCTTTTGGCCTATTGGCGGTGCGGCGGGTGACGGCCGGGGTTCCCTCAGGGATGCAAAGCCTGATGGAGACCATGGTGGAGACTTTTCAGGATCTCGTTGGACAAATGGCCCCGCCGGCATTGGCACCCGATTTGACTCTTCTCTCTTTGACGCTGTTTCTCCTGCTGGTAGTGGCAAATCTGATCGGGCTTTTGCCGTTGCCGGGTATCGGGACGCGATGGCTGCACTCGCCGACAGCGTTCCTCAGCATTCCTGCCGGTTTGGCCGTGGCGATGTTTATCCTCATTCAATGGGCAGGGATTAAATACAAAGGGTTTGGCGGTTGGGTCTACGGATGGGTCATGAAACCTTTCCCGGTGGTCGGCCTGGTGGTCAACGCGCTCGAACAGCTGGTGATGCCGGTGAGCTTGGCGTTTCGGCTTTTCGGCAACATCCTGGCGGGAGAGTTGGTGTTGCGCATGACGACCCATGCGCCGCAGGGCATTGCCGGAGTTCTGACCGTCATTGGGGTGGGCACCCTGTGGCTGGTTTTCAGCCTGGTCATTTCCATGATTCAAGCGCTAATTTTTACCATTTTGACGGTGGCGTACATGAGCATCCAAGCGAGCAGCGAGCATTAGTTGCGCGGCCGGGCCCCAGTCCACGGCAGAGAACTGATGGAGTCGGCGGTTTCCGTGGCGGATAGCGGCCGCGCCACAAACCGATCACACGCCGGACGTTAAGACGACATCAACGTTAGAGGAGGAATTGGAACGTGTTTACCCATGCGGACATTATGCTGTTCATCGGAGCTTTGGCGGCGGCAGGCGGAGCAATTGGCGCCGGCATCGGAAACGGTTTGGTGATGGGACGGATGGTGGAGGGTGTCGGGCGTCAGCCGGAGGCCATCGGCCGCCTCTTGACGTGGTCTTTGGTGGGTGTGGCGTTGGTCGAAGCGTGGCCGGTTATTACCTTTGTGTTGTTTGTCTTTACCAAAATCGGCTAGCTCACCAGTCGGGAATACGAGGGAGGAGCCAGAGCACGTGTCCAGTACTTCACTCACGCTGGGAAATATGGTGTTTGCCGTTGTGCAGTGGGCTATCCTGCTGATTCTGTTGCGGATTTGGGTCTATAAGCCCCTCTTGGCGGCGATGGGGCAGCGGCGGGAAAATGTGGCCAAACAGATCCGGGACGCAGATGCCTTGCGGGACGAGGCCGACCGAATCCGGCAGGAGGCGCAAAAGCTGATTGCGGAGGCCCGGGACGAAGCCAAGCAGATCATCGCCCAGGCGCAGCGGGAAGCCGGCGAGCAGGGCAAGCGCATCGTCACCCAAGCCCAGCGTGAAGCCAGCTACCGGCAAAAAGCCGCGCTGGAAGAAATCGCCCACGAGCAAGAGGTCGCCGTTGCCGCGATCCGTGGCCAAGTTGCGGACGTCGTGGTGGCCGCGACCCGAAAATTGCTGGCGCGCAATTTGACCGGGAACGACCAACAACAGTTCGTGCAAGAAATTTTGCAAGACGTAGGTCAGTTGCAATGAGGACGGAAATTATCGCTCGGCCCTATGCGCGGGCCCTGTTCGAGTCGGCCACGGAGCGGGGGGATACCCCAACCGTTGCCCAGGATCTTGCGCACGTGATGCAGTCGTGGCAAGAATCTCCCGATTTACGGGTCTTTCTGGCCCGGCCGGAAGTGCCGGCAACGGCTAAAAAAACGGTGCTGGAGCGTCTCTTTCACGACCGGTTAAGTCCGTTGACCCGTCATCTGCTGGCTGTGGTGGTGGACAAACACCGCGTGGGCATGCTGCCGGAAATATCCCGCGAATTCGTGCGGCTGTGGGATGGAGCGCGAGGCATTTTGCACGCGGACGTGGACACGGCGGCTCCGCTGACTGACCAGGAGCAAGCGGATCTTAAACGGGCCATCGCGCAGGCGACCGGCCACCAGGTCGAGCTCCGTGTCCGCGTCAATGCTTTGCTCCTCGGCGGTGTGGTGATCAGGGTCGGCGACCGCGTGCTGGACGGCAGTCTGGCGCGGCGGCTCGAGATTTTGGGAGAACGGCTGCGAAGCGGCGACAGGGGAGGGAACGCGGTTGAGTATTAGGCCGGAAGAAATCAGTGCCATTCTTAAAGAACAAATCGAAAAATATGATGTGACCACGGAGCTGTCGGAAGCGGGCGTGGTCTTAAGTGTCGGAGACGGCATCGCACGGATTTACGGACTTAACGACTGCATGGCGGGAGAACTGCTGGAGTTCGATAACGGTATTATGGGCATGGCCGTGAGTCTTGAGCGGGACAATGTGGGCTGTGTGATTCTCGGCGAAGATATGGGGTTGAAAGAGGGCACGCGGGTGCGCCGCACCGGCCGGGTGGTGGAGGTGCCGGCCGGGGACGCCCTGCTCGGACGCGTTGTCAACGCGCTGGGCCAGCCGATTGACGGCCGCGGTCCCATCGAGACCTCCGTGCAGCGCCCGGTGGAATACCCCGCGCCCGGCATTATCGACCGGCGTCCGGTGGATACGCCGCTGCAGACCGGGATCAAGGCGATCGATTCCCTGATTCCGATTGGGCGGGGACAGCGCGAATTGATTATCGGCGACCGTCAGACCGGAAAGACCGCAGTGGCGATCGATACCATCCTCAATCAAAAAGGCCAAGACGTGCAGTGCATCTACGTCGGCATCGGCCAAAAACAGTCCACCATCGCGGGAATTGTCCGCGTCCTGGAAGAGAATGGGGCCATGGACTATACGGTGGTGGTGTCGGCGGCGGCGGCCGAACCGGCGCCATTGCAATTTCTCGCCCCCTATACCGGTTGCGCCATGGGGGAAGAGTTTCGCGACAGCGGACGTGACGCCCTGATCATCTATGACGACCTCTCCAAGCACGCCGTGGCGTACCGGGCGATGTCGCTGCTGCTGCGGCGTCCTCCCGGCCGGGAAGCCTATCCGGGGGATGTGTTCTATCTTCACTCGCGGCTATTGGAGCGCGCGGCCCGCTTGACTGACGCCAAAGGGGGCGGCAGCCTGACCGCCTTGCCCATCATCGAGACCCTGGCCGGAGATATTTCCGCTTATATTCCGACCAACGTCATTTCCATCACCGACGGGCAAATTTTTCTGGAGAGCGACTTGTTTTTCTCCGGGGTGCGGCCCGCGGTCAACGTCGGTCTCTCGGTATCCCGGGTCGGAGGGGCCGCTCAGATCAAGGCGATGCGGCAAGTGGCGGGCGGAATGCGCCTGGATTTGGCCCAGTACCGGGAGTTGGCGGCATTTGCCCAGTTCGGGTCCGATCTCGATAAATCGACCCAAGCCCGGTTGGCGCGGGGTCAGCGCACGGTGGAGGTCCTCAAGCAGGGCCAATATCAGCCGATTGCCGTCGAAGAGCAAGTGGTGACGATTTTTTCCGCCACCAAAGGCTATCTGGATGATGTGCCGGTGGACCAGATCCGGGATTTTGACCGGGCTCTGCTGCGATTTATCCGCGAGCAAAAACCCGAAATTCTGGAGAGTATCAGGCAGGAGCGGGCCATCAACCCCGAAACCATGACCAGCTTGGCGGCGGCGGTGGAGGAGTTCAAGCGGACGGCGGTGCTCTAAATGGCGGGGGGACTGAAAGAACTCGGGCGGCGGATTCGGAGTGTGCAAAATACCCAGCAGATTACCCGGGCAATGAAGCTGGTGGCCGGAGCCAAGCTCCGGCGGGCGGAAGAACGCGCCCGCCAGTCGCGGGACTACTTTCGCGAAATTCGCGCCGTCACCGCGCGCGCGGTCAAGCAAGGCCGAGGAGGCCATCCTCTCTTAGAGGAACGGCCAGTGCAACACGCCGCCATGGTGGTGGTCTCATCCGATCGCGGTTTGGCCGGGCCCTACAACACCAACGTGCTCCGCAAAGCGCTGAACGGTCTGCGGGGAATTCCCGCCAAAGAGCACTCGGTGTTTGCGGTGGGGCGCAAGGGACGCGATTTTTTCCGGTACCGCAGCGTGCCCTTGGCCGCTGAATTTGTCGGGATTGGCGACGAACCGAGTTACCGGCAGGCGCGGGCGGTGGCCGATGTGGTTATCGAGCGCTTTGCGGCCGGTCAGGTGGATACGGTCTATTTGACCTATACCGAATACGTCAATCCCATGATCCAACGCCCCAAAACGATTCGGCTGCTGCCGGTGGAGCCGGAGGAGACGGGGGGCGCGGCCCGCGATGCCAATTACGTGTTCGAGCCGGATCCGCGGCTTGTCTTTCAGGATTTGCTCCCCCGCTATGTGCAAGTGCTCATTTACGGGGCCATGCTGGAGTCCAAGGCGTCCGAGCAAGGGGCCAGAATGACCGCGATGGACAGTGCCAGCAAGAACGCGGACGAGCTGATCAGCCGGATGATCCTACTGCGCAACCGTCTGCGGCAGGCGGCGATAACCCGGGAAATCGCGGAACTGGTCGGCGGAGCCGAGGCATTGAAATAGGAGGGGACGACGTGGCTCTGGAAGGTAAAGTGGTTCAGGTGTTGGGCCCGGTGGTGGAGGTGGAGTTTTCGCCCGGCCAGCTGCCGGCCATCTATAACGCGCTGCGGGTCGTACGCGGGGAGCGGGAGGCCGAGGCGGGCGAGCCGGGATCGGCGGGTGATCTGGCTTTGGAAGCGATGCACCATCTGGGCGATAACCGGGTGAGTTGTATTGCGATGGCGTCAACCGACGGGTTGGTGCGCGGCATGCCGGTGGTTGACGAGGGCCATCCCATCCGGGTGCCGGTGGGCGAAGCGACCTTGGGTCGCATGTTTAACGTGCTGGGGGCGCCGATTGACGGCAAGCCTGACGTGGGAGACGCGGTTGCGCGCCACGCGATTCACCGCGATGCCCCGGTCTTCACCGAACTGGCCGTCTCCACCGAGATTTTTGAAACCGGCCTCAAGGTGGTCGACCTGTTGGCTCCGTACCCGCGAGGGGGCAAGGTGGGGCTCTTCGGCGGCGCGGGCGTGGGCAAAACCGTGCTGATTATGGAACTCATCCACAATATTGCCAAAGAGCATGGGGGCTACTCGGTTTTTGCCGGAGTCGGAGAACGGACCCGCGAAGGCAACGACCTCTACCTGGAAATGAATGAATCCGGCGTGATCGACAAGACCGCCTTGGTCTATGGGCAGATGAACGAGCCGCCGGGCGTTCGCATGCGGGTGGCGTTGTCGGGTTTGACCATGGCCGAATACTTCCGGGATCAGGAAGGGCGGGACGTGCTGTTTTTTATCGACAACATTTTCCGTTTCATCCAGGCGGGGTCCGAGGTCTCCGCGCTGCTGGGCCGCATGCCGTCGGCGGTGGGCTATCAGCCGGTTTTGGCCACGGATCTGGGCCAACTGCAGGAACGGATTACCTCGACCAAGAAGGGTTCGATTACGTCAATCCAAGCGGTTTACGTCCCGGCGGACGACTATACCGATCCGGCGCCGGCGACCACCTTTGCCCACTTGGACGCGACCACCAATCTGGAGCGGCGCATTTCCGACAAAGGAATTTTTCCGGCCGTGGATCCGCTGACATCGACGTCGCGCATCCTCGACCCGCAGGTGGTGGGGGAGGAGCACTACCAGGTGGCGCGTGGGGTGCAGGCGGTGCTTCAGCGCTACAAGGAGTTGCAGGACATTATTGCGATTTTGGGAATGGACGAATTGTCGGACGATGACAAACTGACGGTGGCGCGAGCTCGCAAAATCGAGCGGTTTCTGTCGCAACCGATGTTTGTCGCGGAGCAGTTCACCGGCATGTCCGGCAAGTATGTGCCCATCGCCGAGAGCGTTCGCGGGTTCAAAGAAATCCTTGAGGGCAAACACGACGACCTGCCGGAGATGGCCTTTTACATGGTGGGATCCATCGACGAGGCCATCGCCAAGGCGAAGACCCTCTAGGGGGGAGAGAGCATGGCCACACCTTATCGGTTAAAGGTGGTTACACCGGAAGAGACGGTCTATGACCAGTCGGCGGTCATGATCGTGGTGCGCTCCACCGAAGGGGAAATTGGCATTATGGCCCACCACATGCGCATTATTACGCCATTGCTGCCGCATATCATGGCCGTCTACCAAGAAAATGGCCCGATCCAGCAGTTTTCGGTGGGCGGCGGCTTTCTGGAGGTGGGAGACGAGCAGACGGTGGTGCTGGCCGACTCGGCCGAAACGGCGGCACGCATTGATGTGGCGCGGGCGGAACGGGCGCAGCAGCGCGCCTTGGAGCGATTGGCCACGGGGGCGCCCAACATCGACCTGAAACGGGCACAGCGTGCGTTGGCCCGAGCGGAAAACCGGTTGAAGCTGGCAGGACGGCTGGACCGGGCGGTGGCCAGCACGCGTTAGCCGTTATCAGCCGAATTTTTTGGTCGCGGTTTCCTTTGGGGAGACCGCGGCTTTTGGTTTTGCGCGACGGGGCGTATGAATGGCGTCCATGAGTGGAACAATCTGGTAGAGATGAAAAACCGGCAGGGACGGGAGGACGGCGATGAAAGGCCTGGGATGGATGGCGGCGGGGGTCTTGGTGGTGTGGATGGGTGCCAGTTCCCGCCCGCTGATTGCTCCCCTGCAGTCGGCCTGGCGAGCGACCGGTGCCACGCCGGCGGGCTACAGTCTTAATGCCTGGGCCAAACTGGCGCCGTCCGCGGCACACACCGCGCTGACCGCCCTGCTCGAGCGGTTGGCCGCCAGCGCGCACCTGGCCGGACCGATCAGCCCCAGCAGCGGCCCGGGATTTCGCAAAGAGAGTCTCGAAACGCGGGTGGCGGGCATTACCACCCGGCTTATTGTCGAACGGCTGGCAGGGGGCGCGACCTATGCCGTGCTGGATCGGGTATCGACGCAAAAATTTTATGGCCTGGGCGAGAGCCGGGACCTGTTTGCTCATGTGCTTAGCCGGTTGGGCACTCCGCATATGGCGATCACGCTGGAGGGCACAGTGTCCGGCCCCAGGAGCCCGGCGGAGCGCACGGCATTGGTGCGGGAGGCGTTTAACGCCGTGGGGGCAACCCGGGTCGATGGCATCAG
>JAJZZA010000052.1 GCA_021797825.1 Bacillota bacterium
AAGTGCAAGAGATCGTCCGGCGGGGCTTCTTCCGGCAAACAACTCGTGCTGCCATAGGCGTACTCGTGTCGGATTGGCTGGCCGGCCAGGTCGGTCGTCGTGCGTTCGATCCGCAAACACTGTTCGATGCGAGGAAACCACCGGTCGCCGCGCAATGCCGTGCTGCCCCATATCTGTCGCTGTTCAATCCGGCCATGACCTTTCCGGATCGGCCGGGCCTGAGGGGGGGAAATCCCAGTTCATCTGGGTGAGGTGGCGTTTCAGGATCCGCTGGTTGTCGTTGACGGTGAACACATAATCGGCCTGTTTCTCCTCCACTAAATATTCGGCCAGACCGGATTGCGTATGCATCGCATCGGCGGTGACCACCCGACCGACCAGATCCAGCGGCTCCAGCAAGGGGCGCGCGACGGGGATCTCGTTGGTTTTGGTGTCTACCGCCTGCTGGGCCACGACCACGCCGGTGTGGTGGATGACGGCGGCCATCAGACGGCGGGGCCGTTCGGCCCCGTTCCCCGAACCGCGCAAGGTCTTGCCGTCGAAGGCGATCGCCCGTCCCACCCCAGGGCGCCGGAGAAAGGCCGACAACACCCGATCGCGCTCCTCGGCCTCGATCGCTTCGAGAGTCCGCCGGATCGTGGGTTCGCTGGGCGGAATGCGGTCAATCGACGCGTCATTGCGCCGCCGACAGCCCAGCCGTTTCAACAGATCTTGGGGAGGCTTTGGGCCCCATCCGCGATGGCCAGGAAACTCCGGGTGCCCGCGAGGACGGCACCGACGGCGATGGCCAAGACGGTGGTTTGCGAATGCCGAATGCCGCGTTTCTTGCGCGGATCGGTGACCTGCGCGAACGCCGCGAGGAGACCCTCGGCCCCTTCGAGGGGGACCCGGTTGAGATCAACGCGCGGCGTGGGCGTACCCACCAGTTCGGGGGCCTCGAAATCGGCCGCCAACCAATACCGGGCCGGTCGCCGCAAGGGGCGTACCCAGACCGTTTTGGGCGGCTTATGCTCTTCCCATGGCCGGCCATGCCGGCCCAACCCGCGCGTCCGCCCGAGAAGTTCCCACCCCGCGGCCCGGTAGCACGTCCCATCAAAGCGGCGCGGGTCGACGAAGGTCTCGGCCAATACCACGGAGGGGCCGAAGCGCCTCCCAATCGGCGGCGAGACGTCGCGTATTGAGCGCCAGGACTCGAGATACCAAATTGGGCAGGCTCCAGCCGGGTCGGATGCAATAGCGGACATTATTGGCGACATAGTGCAAGTGCCGATGCCGCTGGTCGTCCGACCAGCCAATCCACGCATCACGGGCCTGGACCTGCAACGCCGCGCTCGCCCACTCCAGTAGGGCGACCCACTCTCCATCGACCGTCGCGACGTAGCACAGGCCTTGACCGACCATGTCCGGCCGGCCTAAGTAATGATGTCGCGCCATGCGGTCCATCCAACGCGGCATTTCGTCTTTCGTCACTAAACGGACCTGTCCCCTCCGGACGCGCGCGGTCATGCTATCCTCGGGCGCGTACGCGCCCTTGTTGGAGTCTCGTATTGTCGTGTTCATACCCTTGGTGTAGCAGATTTGGGGATTTTCCGCCCGTATTACTGCCAACATAGCACCATCATCCCATTGTTACCGACTATGATGCAGCCCTGGTTACCCACGTTAAATAGCGAAGAACCGAATTAAGACCTTAACGAATCAGTCGCAGTCACAATCCGGATCCTAAGGCCATGAAAGGTGAAGTGCAAATGAAAAACCGCCTTCCGAAAGATTCATTAGCACCTTGTCGGTAGTGGCGTGATTTTACGATCTCGGAAAGCCTCATCCAGCAACGATCATCAGGTTGGGCATTGGTAAGCCCATCCCCCGTGAGGCCCGCTCGGGGTGGAACCGGCCGTGCCCTCGCCCCGCTAGCCAGCAAGAGCCCAAGCCCAGATGGCACCTTCTGCTCCTTGAGCCGGTCCGCACGATTTTTTAAATGCGGACCCTGCCCTTTTTTATCGGCTTGGTCCCGATCCCCCTTTCAAAAAATCCGTTGTCCTCGTTAGAACGGGCCATCTCCCGATCCGGCAGCCAATTGAAAAAAGTCGTGGAGGGCATTTACTGCCCGCCCCCCTTGCGCCCCCTCTACCAGCAGCGAAATCGTAAAAAGCGAGTCGGACGTTTGCAGGATGGCGATGTCGGCCCGAGCCAAGGCTTCCGTAATCTTCAGCATAACGCCGGGCCACTCGCTAATCGCCTCTCCCACCGCGGTCACCTTGGTAACCGGCTGGCGGAGTTCCCAGCGCAGCGGAAGTTCCCTCAACAATGTCTCAACTTGCCGGCGAAATCGGTCTTCGATGACACAATAAAAATCCCTGCCAAAAAAATTAATCATGTCAATCGTGATGCCCTCCGCACTGAGCCGGTCGAGGACCAGGTGGATGGGATCCGGATTGTCGGCGTGAACCGCGAGCGAGATCAGACCGTTCTGATGGGCGATGCCGGTGACCGCCTTCTCCTTAAGCGCTGGCCCGCGGCGGCCTCCCCCGATCACGGTGCCCCCCCGCCCGTCAAACGTCGACAGCACGCGCACCGGAACTTGATGGGTCAATGCCTCGGACACCGCGCGGGGATGAATGACTTTGGCCCCGGCCACCGCCATTTCGAGCACTTCATGATAGGCTACCTCCGGCAAAATGGCAGCCGACGCCACCACCCGCGGGTCCGCCGTAAAAATCCCGGGAACATCCGTATAGATATCGACCGGACAACCGAGGGCCGCACCCAAAACAACCGCCGACGTATCCGACCCACCCCGTCCCAAAGTCGTCGGCTCACCCCGCGCCGTCTCCCCTTGAAATCCTGCGATAACCGCGATCCGCCCCATCGCCCACACCCCCCGCACCCTGGCCGGTTCGATGGCCGTCACTTCGGCCTGGCCAAATTCGTCGGTCGTGCGGATGCCCGCCTGCGCCCCGGTCAACGCCTCCGCGGCCAGACCCCGAGCGGTCAACTCGGCACTCAACGTGACGGCCGCAATGGTCTCCCCGCAAGTCAATAACAGATCCCGTTCACGGGCGCTTATGCCCACATCTTGCACCAAGCCCAAGAGGGTGTCGGTGGCGTAGGGAGCGCCCGCCCGTCCCATCGCCGAGACCACCACTGCAACCTCCGGATCCATCCGCCGTTCCTCTTCAATTCTGGCGATAACCAAGGCTCGCGTCTCGGCCGTTGCCATCGACGTCCCGCCAAATTTCAACACGCGCACCGGTCGGTTTCATCCTTTCCCTCGCCATTTCCTTCTGGTTCCTCGGTAATCGCCCTGACCATGGTGAAAAGCGCCTCCAACTCGGTCTCATCGTCCGGATATACCAGCGGCAGGCGCACGGGCCCCACTTCCAACCCCATGCGGTTCAATACCCATTTCACCGGAATCGGATTCGGCAAACGGAACAAACCGCGAAATACCGGCAGTAAGCGCAGGTGCCAGGTCCGAGCTGTTTGGATGTCTCCTTGGGCAAACGCCTCCCAAAGCCGAAGCATCTCGGTTCCCACCACATGCGCGGCGACACTCACCACCCCGTGCGCGCCCATCGTCAGGGCCGGATAAAACAGGGCATCGTCGCCGGAGTAAATGGTCGTCTCCGGGCAGCATTCCAATAGACGTTCGATATTGCCCAGCACACCGGACGCCTCTTTGACCGCGGCGACGTTGGGGGCGGCGGCGACAATCCGGCGGATCGTATCCGCCTCCAAGTGCACCCCCGTGCGACCGGGCACGTTGTAGAGCATGACGGGCACCGGCAGGTCATCAGCAATGCGCAGAAAATGACGGTAGAGACCTTCTTGCGGAGGCTTATTGTAATACGGGGTAACCAACAGCACCCCGTCGACCCCCCATTGCGCGGCCTCCCGGCTTAACTCCCGCGCATGCTCGGTATCATTGGACCCCGTGCCCATCAAAACCGGAACGTCCGCGCCGACCGCCGTGCGCACCGCCTCCCACAAGCGAGCGCGTTCCCGATTCGCCAGTGTTGGAGACTCTCCCGTGGTCCCCGCGACCACTAAACCCTGGCTGCCATGATTGACCAGCCAGCGCGCCAGGATTTGCGCTCGTTCCGCGTCTAAATTGCCCTCCCGGTCAAACGGGGTGGCCATGGCGGTAAAAATATGTGGCCACTGCACATTGATACCCTCCTCTGAACAATCAAATTCCATCGGCTCCGTCCACAGCCCCCCGACGTATACGGAGTCCTTAAGCACGGCAACAAACCGCCGGATACGTCGGCCCAACGCGTGGCAGTGCCAATCATGCACGAAAAATTACACGAGCCGAGACAGTCGGGATGAGTTCAGAAAAAAGTGGAGGCGCCGGCTGCGGCCGATTATGCGCCGCAAACCGGCCAGGTCTTAGCGCCCTTCTTGGCGAAGGGAAGACCAGCCGAAAGGAACAGGGCGGGTGAAGGGCAACAGCTAACATTGTCAACCGTATTACGGTATGACACCGCTACCCCTCCTTGGCTTGCAGAATACGCACTGACGCTTCGTCACTCTCATTATACAATTAGCCAAATGGAGCGTAAAGCCCCGGATTGTAATCTTGGGCTCGGCGCCCGCCGCCAGCGGCGAGGCGCGCCCTTATTTTGGGAAAACCAACAGCCCCGACAACAGAGGACCCTACGGGACAAAATCGAACACGTTAACATGCATCCGCACCTGCCAAGGCGGCATCCCATCCCTCCATAGACGGCCACCCGGTAGCCCCAGCGGTCAATCCAGCAGACGGGGCGCGGGCGCAATGACTCCCCGAGCCATTGGCGGCCAGCATGCGAACGGAGTGGCGAATAGCCGCCAGACCGGTTCCAAGAGGACCCGATTCAATCCGGCCTTTTGCCGCAGCCCGCGTGCCGATTCCTCCACGGGGCCCCGCCTCGGTGCCGTCCGGTCGGTCCGGCAGATCGGTTAGCCTGGCGGCTGCCGGGAGGCTGCTTTACCAGGCAGCGCCAGGTGATTTCAGCCATCTTCGGTGTCAACGCTTTATCGATACAGCCTCAGGGTCCGTCCCCTGGAGTCTTGGCATTTTTCGAAATTCTGCAAAGCCGTCCGTTGGCGAACGAAATAGTGTACCCTAGTGGCGTACTGGGCTGCCCGGCCCCCATCCTCGATTTGCGCCTTGCGTCAACCAACAGGCTAGGCCCAAAGAGAGCAACCGGGTCAAAAGATCCGAAGGAGAGAGAACGTTATGAAACCGGCTGTTCGCATGGAGAAAATCCCGCCCTACTTATTTCTGGAACTTGACCGGCTGGTCGAGCGGGAAACGGCCCAAGGCCATGACATCATTAATTTGGGCATTGGAGATCCGGACCAGCCGACTCCCGGGTGGATCGTCGAAGCCATGAAAACCGCTTTAGACCGGTCAGCCAACCACCGATATCCCAACTACTTGGGCAGTCTGCCGTTTCGCCAGGCGATTTCGCGCATGTATCGCACGCGCTTCGGCGTCGCACTGGACGCGGCCTCGGAGACAGTCGCGCTGATCGGATCAAAAGAAGGCATTGCCCATATGATCTGGGCGTTTGCCGGTCCCGGCGACATCGTGCTGGTTCCCGACCCGGCCTATCCGGTCTATTCCACCCAAACCATCCTGTCGGGAGCGGAACCATACTTGATGCCGTTAACCGTCGACCAGGGCTTTCTTCCTAATCTCCAGGCCATTCCGAATGACGTTCGCCGGCGGGCGACGATGCTGTGGCTCAACTACCCCAACAATCCGACCGGAGCCGTGGCCCCTCGCGAATTCCTCGCCGAAGCGGTGGCGTTTTGCCGGGATCACGATATCCTGCTGTGCAGTGATGCCGCCTACGCCGAAATTGGCTATGATGGCTACACCGCGCCCAGTGTGCTGGAAATTGACGGCGCTAAAGATGTCGCCATCGAATTTTACTCATTGTCCAAACCGTTTAATATGACCGGCTGGCGGATTGGCGCCGCGGTGGGCAATGCGTTGGCGGTGGGCGCTTTGGGCACCATGAAAAGCAACATTGATTCCGGTGCCTTCACCGCCGTGCAAGATGCCGCCGTCGCCGCGTTAGACGGCAATCCCCAGGCCTTTTTCGGGGAAATGAACCGAATGTACCGGGAGCGCCGCGACCTGGCCGTGACCGCGCTTCATGACATGGGGTTTCAGGTTCCTCTGCCCAAATCCACTTTTTATATTTGGTTCCCCACCCCCTTCGGGTTGAGCTCCGCACAAGCCTCCCGTTTCTTCGTGGAAAACGCCCAGGTGGTGGTGACTCCGGGGTCGGCCTACGGCCCCCAGGGAGAAGGCTGGCTACGCATTTCGCTCACCATCGACACCCTGCGGTTGGCCGCAGGCTTGGCACGGATGAAAGCGGCGATGCAATCCAAGAGCTGATGGCGCCCGGCCAACAAGCGGCGGGCGAGCCCGTGCCGTTGGTTACCCGCCCGTCGGCAACGGTTGGGCATGCCGGGCCTGAGCACGGATCCGTCCGGCCATGTTGCCTAAGCCCCAGACGGGCCGGATGGCCTAGCCGGCCGTTCATCCGGCCCGTCCGCCCCGCGCCATTACGTCTGGGGTCGCTGGGCGCACCCGCCTAGCGTCCGTCCCCGCATACCGGGCAATCACGCCGGGGTGGCACCGACACCATCCGGGTTTTGAGCGAAAAGGCATCATATGTCCACATCCGCCCCACCATCGACTGCCCGGTTCCCAGCAACATTTTTAGGGCTTCACTGGCTTGCACCATGGCCGCCAACCCCACCACGGGACCCAACACCCCCGCCACCACACAGTCCTCGTCGGCCCCTTGCAACTCGCCAAAGAGACAATAGAGGCACGGTTTGCCCCCCCGGACCCCAAACACTTGCGCCTCATAGCCGATCGCCCCGCCAAACAAAACGGGGATGGCGGATGCGACCGCCCACCGGTTGAGGATCATCCGCGGCGCGGCCCGATCCAGGCCATCGATGACCAGGTCCGAACCCTCCAGCAGATCGGAAATATTTTCGGCGCGCAACGCGGTTTCGTGGGTGACGATGGTACA
Organism: Bacillota bacterium; assembly: GCA_021797825.1. GTDB lineage: Bacteria > Bacillota > Sulfobacillia > Sulfobacillales > Sulfobacillaceae > JAJZZA01. The sequence goes on from JAJZZA010000052.1 coordinate 7,047, forward strand.
ATTCGGCGCCGTTCTGCGAAGCGCGCGCTGGGCGGCGTTCACTTTGGATTGGCCGACATCCGACGGCGCAAACAGAATCTGCCGGCCCAAATTATGGGCTTGCACCTGATCCGGGTCGATCAGAGTCAGTGCCCCGACGCCCTGCGCGGCCAAATATAAGGCGACGGGGTTCCCCAATCCCCCCATGCCGACCATGGCGACCCGTGACGCAGCCAGCCGTTCCGCCAGACCGGGCCGTACTCCCGGCAGGGCCAGCAGGCGACGCACCCGTTCGCGATCGGTCAGCAGGGTCTCAGGAGGAGCCGACACGGCCAGCCACCATGCCTTCCGACGGCGATGACGCTTCCGCCCGGGGACGGCGCGCCATCCGGCCCGCCAGGAAACCGAGACGGCCCGCCTCGACCGCCAACCTCATGGCCGCGGCCATCTGCACGGGATTTCCGGCTTGGGCGATGGCGGTGTTAATCAACACCGCGTCGGCCCCCTGCTCCATCGCCAGGGCAGCGTCGGCGGGACTCCCGATTCCCGCGTCGACCACCACCGGCACATGCACGCGTTCTCGGATCAAATTCACCGATGACACGTCCAACACCCCTTGTCCCGAACCGATGGGCGATCCCAAGGGCATAATCGCGGCGGCTCCGGCTTCCTCCAGCCGCACCGCCAGCACGGGATCGGGCGTGGTATACACCATCACCGTGAACCCTTCCCGGGCCAAGCGTTCGGTCGCCTGCAGGGTCGCAATCGGATCGGGCCACAAAAGCGCCTGGTCGCCGATGATTTCCAGTTTGATAAGGGTGCCAATACCTGCCGCCCGCGCCAGATAAGCCACCTGCATGGCATCGTCAACCGTATAGCAGCCGGCGGTATTGGGAAGAATCCGGGCCGTTTGGGGAACAAAGTCCAACAAAGACGGCTCGTGAGGATTGTCCACATTGACGCGGCGCAATGCCACCGTCACCAGTTCGCTGCCGGACGCGGTGATGGCGTCTCGCATCTCCTCAAAGGTGCGATACTTGCCGGTCCCGACAAAAAGCCGTGACTGAAATTGATAAGCCCCCACGTGAATGGAGTGATCCGCTTCCGTCATTCGGTTAGCCTCCTCCGACAAAACGAACAATTTCAATCGCATCCCGCTCGTGCAGGGACTCGGTCGCAAACGCCTCGCGGGCAATGATGGCGCCATTGACCATGACCGCCACTGTCTGATGCGAGACGCTGAGCCGGTCAAGCAGGTCTCCCACCGTCAGCGCGTCAGAGACTTCCCGAATTTCCCCGTTGACGATAAATGTACTCATAGCCGTCTCCTCTTGGTCATCTCCTTCACCGTCCGCGCCAAATTTTCGGCCGCTTCCACAGGATTGGCGCCAGACCAAATTCCGTCGGATACCACCACTCCATCAAAACACAATCCGTTTAAGCGGCCAATCGTCTCCCCGGTGATCCCCCCGATGGCCAACACGGGTCCCGTCGCCGCGGCCAGAATTCCCGCCAAGCCATCCCGGGGGCGGGGAGCGACTCCCGGTTTGGACCGGGTTTCAAAAACATGTCCCCAGACCAGAACATCGGCGTCCCGATGGTCCGCGAACTCGGTCAGGTTGTGCACGGCAGCCGACAGCAGCTTCGGCCAATAACGGCGCAACTGGCGCGCGGGGAGGTGCCGAGCGGGCAAATGCAGCCCCTCCGCATCCAGCGCCAGGGCCACCGCCAAATCCCCGTCCACCCAAAGCGGGATCCGGCCGATGAGCGATCTGACGTGTTCTCCGAGCGCCAACAGGTCGCGGGGCGAACCCGCCTGGTCCCGCACCAGCACCCCATCAACATGCCGTGCGACGTCGCCCAGAAACATCCAGGCCCGGTCGGGAAAGCGAGGTTTGTCGACCAACACCCAAAGCATTGCCATCACCCCACCGTCGGTACCCCCAGTATAACAGAGCACTTTGCAGCCAGAAGGAAGTCGAATGGGAAAATCCCCCCTTGGCGAAACCGCAGTGAGATGCATACAATAGAGCCTAGGTGTCCTTGAGGCCCAAGAGGAGTGTTGAGGTTGATTCGGCGACTAACCGGTCCCATCGCGATGTTTGATTCCGGAGAAGGCGGGTTGACGGTCTTGCGCCAAGCCATGAACCTGTTTCCCGGGGAAGATTTTCTCTATGCCGCCGACTCGAGCCATTTCCCATATGGCACCAAACCCTTGACGCAAGTGCGCCAGTGGTTCTTGGCATTTTTGGATTTTTTTCTGGAAAAGGGCGCCAAGGCCGTGGTCATCGCCTGCAACACCGCCACCGCGGCCGCCCTGGAACAAGCCCAAGCCCTTTCTCCCGTCCCGGTCATCGGGGTCATCAGCGCGGGCGTCGACGAGGCCATTCGCCTGAGTTCGGCCGGAACCATTGGCGTGTTGTCGACCACCGCCACCTATCGGTCGGCCGTCTATCCGGCGGCACTGCACGCCATTGATCCGACCATCACGGTAGCGGCGGCGCCTTGTCCGATTTTGGTCACGATGGTCGAAGCGGGCCAAACCCAAGGGCCGGACGTAGCCCAGGCCGTTCGAACCTGCACTGAACCGGTGTTGGCCCAAAAGGTGGACACGGTGATTTTGGGTTGCACGCATTTCCCCCACATGGAGGAAATATTTCGCCAGGTGGTCAGTGATCGCGCGCACATCGTCGATCCCGGACTGGAAACAGCCCGCATCCTGCCGCGGCACTTAGGGCCCTTGCAGACCCAAGGCCAAGGCCGCACGGAATTTTTCACGACCGGCGATCCGCAGCAGTTTTCACGGGTGGCCAGCATGTTATGGCCCGACTTGGCCGCCGATCCAAAATCGCTGGTATGGGATGACACCGTGCTCTTCGAGCCGGTCAACGCACAAAATTAAACGAGCCGCGAGATGGCGTGTAAGCCGAGTTCTGTCGAGGGCGATCATTTATCTGGGATGCCAGTTGCCTGACACCTCAAGCGACCAACCCGGGAAGTCGGCGAGCAACCTCATCCTTCCCCTATTCGGTCTTGCTGCGGGTGGGGTTTACCAAGCAGACCAGTCACCTGGCCTCTGGTGCGCTTTTACCGCACCGTTTCATCCTTACCGGCCAGAGACCGGCGGTTTGTTTTCTGTGGCACTTTCCTTAGGGTTTCCCCCACTGGACGTTATCCAGCACCCTGCTCTGCGCAGCTCGGACTTTCCTCAGGCCTTACCGGCCCGCGATCGCCTTGCCAACTCGCAGCTCAGACCTTAATTATGGCGATTCCTGCAACCGACGTCAATGCTCAAAAATTTCTTGGCTTGGTTAACGGCTCGCTATCAGGCGATTCATGGCATCGACCGCCAATCGATCCGCCGCCTCATTAAATCGGTCGCCGGCATGCCCTTTGACCTTGACCCAGCTAACTTGCCGCTCGTTGGCCAGCCGGCGCAACTCGCGCCACAAATCTTGATTTTCCACCGGCTGCCCTTTTACGTTTTTCCATCCGCGGCGTTCCCATCCGGCAAACCAGTTTTGCAAGAACGCGTTGATGACATAGGCCGAATCACTGTAGATTTCCACCGGGGCTCCGGCCTCCGTATGTTTTAGCGCTTCAATTGCCGCCGTCAGCTCCATCCGGTTGTTGGTCGTAGCCAGTTCCGCGCCGGAATGACTCCCGCCTTCAACAAAGACGCAGGCCCAGCCGCCCGGTTGCCCGCCGGGGGCCTGATTGTTGGCGCACGCCCCGTCGGTATAGACCCGGTACTTCATGCTTCCCATAAAGACGCCCTTTTCGTCAAAAGAATTTTGAGTCCAGGCAACAGCAGATGCCCCGGCTCCATTATATCAACCCGCACACCCGCCTCCAAAAGACGCAAACGGCGCCGCCACGTGATTTTTTCGACATGGACGACCTGCGGCCGTTGGACTTCCGCCCAGGCCACCAGCGGATCGGTGGCTTCTCCCCACCACCATCCATCCGCGTTTTGATAACCCGCGGGCAACCGAATCTGGTTGGCTAAACGCAACCAGTCAAAGGCCACTTCCTCATAGGGATGGGCATCGATTAACGCCTGCTCCACCAGATCCCGCCGCCAAGCGGGAACGATGGTCTCAAACCGCTGTTCGGCCACCCGTTCCAGACGGCCTGATTGCCCGATAAACGGCTTGCTCCCCGCTTCGGGAAGAAACGTGCCCTCACCCCGCACCGACCAGGTGCACCACCGATAACGGCCGATGTGGCCGGCTCCGGCTGCGCACACGGCATCACGCACCACATCCACATGGCTTTCGGGCACATAGGTGACCAGTTTGAAAAATGGTTCCACGGTGTGATAGACCTTAAGCGGCTCTCCCGACACTCCCGCGCGGAGGGCCCGCAACCGGCCAATCGGTCCTAAGGCAACGCCCCCCTGGCCCGACGGCCACACGCCAATGGTGCCCGCATCGGGTTGGGAGATCGCTTTGGCCACGAGATCGGCTTGCGCATCGACCGGCCACTCCGTGACGTCCGGTCCCACCCACTCGATCAGGTCGAGTCTGAACATCCCGCATCCCTCCATGCCATCGCCACCCAATTAACCTGCGCGTCGAGACCCGGCGGATAACCCCGGTGCCGCGAAAGGCTCTGGAGCCACGCCAACCTTTCGCTTAACAGCCGACAGTACCACGCCTCGGAGCGAAACTCGCAGGGCACGACCAGCCGGCGGGCATCCGCCTCACGCCGCACATTCCCGCGCCGCAACTGCCAGGTGCCGTACAAACGGCCCCCATCGGCGACCAATCCAGCCCGCGTAATCTCCCAGAAACTGCTCGCCAATAAACGGTGCACGTGCCAGAGCCCTTGCGCCGGTTGTATGATGACAGGGGGGCTCAGCGGAAGGTCCGCATATTGCTCCAGAATCCGAAAAATGGTTGCAGGGCCCATTCCCGCCACCACCACCACATCAACCGCCCGATCCCGGATGGGATCCAAGCCGTTCCCCATCATTGCCGTGATCCGGGGAAGCGTTGTGGACTCTTTTAGCCCGGCCATCAAATGAGCCAAGCCCTCAGGACGGACTTCGGTAGCGATCACCGCGTGTCCCTGCTCCGCCAGCGCCCGGCTGAGGCGGCCCGAACCGGCTCCGATATCTGCCACCCGGGCAAAGGGCGCACACCAGGCGGCAATGAGTTGCAAGCGCTTTTCAAGGGCCGACATCGTCCCCACCTTCTTATGCCCCGCGTTCACCCGTGATGAGCGGTCCCGACGGACGATCCCGCTCCCCATGCGCCTCATCGAGGCCATCGCGCGATCCTGTCACGACCCAAAATACCTTACACCTGGATTTCCATCAAGCCGGCCCGATCGGGCAAATCGGTAACCGGGCCGGCCTGACGCGGCCATGACCGGGTCCATCTGGTCCAGTCGGCCGCTCCACCCGCGGACGGGACTTGGGGCCTGCCCGGAATCCCGACGCATAGGCCATCTCTCGGCAAAATCACCGGCGACCCCGACGCGGGCGGCTTGGGTAAGCGCCAACGCCCGAACCAGAATAAACGCGCCCAGAGCGAGTGATATAGGATATGGGCGCAATCCTGCGATCTCATTAAATGTTTCCATCGTGCCGCGGAAAAAATCCCCGCTTTCCCTCATAACGCGGGTTTTTTTGAGGTGCAAAAGACTGATTTGACGCGTGGTTTGAGTTAGGATTTGACAACATTTTCGTCAGGACAATTTGCGCCAAAGTGGCGGGCATCCGCACTTGCAGATGGCGTTTTTTTCTATCTATTTGCGTGCAGTTAATGATCGAAGTATTATTATGATATTCACAAACGATGAGAAGGTGACATTAGATGGATACGAGTGATTTGAAGGCTTTATCTGAACTGATGATGAACGGTCGCATGACCTGGGCAGAGCTCGCCAGTTGTCTTGGACTATCGAGCCCCGCCACAGCCGAACGCGTGCATCGACTGCAAGAGCAAGGAGTGATTAAGGGATTCACGGCTCTTGTCGAGCCTGAAGCAGTAGGTTGTGGTTTGACGGCTTTCGTGGCCGTGATCTTGGAACGCCCAGAACATCGCAATCCCTTTTTACAAAGGATTGCGGAGATGCGGGAAGTCCAGGAGTGTCACCATGTCGCCGGCGAGGATGATTACATGCTGAAAGTGCGCTGCAGAGGAACACGGGATCTAGAACGGGTGGTGAGTGATGAGATCAAAAGCATGCCCGGTGTTGCCAGGACTCGAACCACCATTGTGATGCGCACGCATAAAGAGACACCCGTGCCTCCGATGTTTCCGGAACAGGTTGTCGATGTCTCGACTCGAAAGTAGCACGGAGGCGGTTTCATGGATTTTCTTTTGAGAGGTCTCATCATAGGCGTGTCCATTGCCGCTCCGGTCGGCCCAATTGGCCTGCTGTGTATCCAACGCGCCGTGATGTCCGGTCGAATATCTGGGTTCGTTAGTGGTCTGGGGGCGGCGACAGCGGACGCCGTATACGGGAGCATAGCGGGTTTCGGAATCGATCTCGTATCGAACTTCTTGATTGACCAGCGAATGGCGATTCATTTGCTTGGGGGCTCTTTTTTGCTTCTGCTGGGGATACGGGGACTCTTTGCAAAGCCGGCTGAACAGGCTGCACGGACAAAAGATACTACGCGAGGATTGTGGTGGAGCTATCTGTCCACGTTTTTCCTCACAATCACCAATCCCATGACTATCCTATCCTTTGTCGCCGTGTTTGCTGCGCTTGGCGTTGCAAACTCATCCCACAAATATTTGAGTGCCATTTTCACCGTTGTTGGAGTCTTCCTGGGCAGCGCCCTTTGGTGGCTGATGCTAAGCGGTGTTGCAGGCTGGCTAAGAGGAAAGCTCAATAAATTTGCCCTCTTGTGGATTGGCAGATTGTCTGCCGCCATCATTATCGGTTTCGGAATTTTTGGCATCGTGAGTTCCGGCGCCGTCCCTTGATGCGGGCTATTGTGAATGTACTGTTTTTCAACCCAGCCAACACGTTGAGCCGGTGTTCGTTCCGTCTCCCGTTTGGCGGGGCACACAGACGTGGCGGACGCCGGCAACATGGTGATGGCGTCCTCTGGGTACATACTTTGGATTAAAGTTGGCGTATAGGTAGCCCTTTCCGTTGCTCCCGTGCTGTAGTCAGTGGCCGCTCCAAAATCGAAACCGACGCCGAATTTGTGGCGTGAAGGCTGACGTGGCGTGGTTGTTCACATGCATGAGCATTTCACCGATATCCGCTGAATCATTCGCTAAAAAGTCCGTCGTGTCGTATACGGAAAGGTGGACCCCGAACCCGCAAAGGCCGTCGGCACCTTTGGCACCACGACCGGGGATCTGCGCGCCTTGGCGGCCTGATTTACCGAGCCCCGGGTCAGCAACGTGGCGATGGACTCCACCGGCCGTCACTGGAAGCCGGTATTTCATGAGTTGGAGACGCCGTTCGCCACCTGCCTGGTCAATCCCGCCCCATCAAAGCCGTGCCTGGCCGTCCGGTTCTGTTTGTCGCCATTTCGAATCGCTTAGGGCTCGATGGCAAGAGTTTTCAAAATCCGGACGGTGGCTGAGCCATCGGGCTCGGCCTGGATTTGGTAGGGTACGCCGGTTTCATCCAATTGTCCCAGCAAAAATACCGGCACTCGGTCGTTGCGAATCACCACCACATGTCCTGCGGGAACCCCATGCAACAAGTCCCACGTCCGTTGCATCGGTTCAGGCGGCGTCAACCCCCGGTTGTCCAGGAAATGCTCCGGCCCTGCAATCGCCACCTCAAACGGACGGGCCGCCTCGTCCCGGGGTTGCGGCTGGGCCACCGGGCCTGGTGTAAACGTTGTGATAAGGGTTCTCCCGATTTTTTCCTGCCCAACCTGATAGCCTTTTCTTCGCATATGCGCCATCAGCGGTCCCGGATTAAATGTCGACTTGACAATGAGACTTTGTTCCGGCTCCAGCGAATCTACCGTTTGCATCATGGTGCTGAACAACGAGATCCCCTGTTTGATGACCCCTTTGATCTCCACCACCCGAGGTTCCACCATCATTCCCTCCCTATTTCCGGGTCGACAGCCGCTCTCCCCAATGAGGCGCGGCAGGAGACCTGGCCGGCTGTCGCCAGACTGCCCGTAAAATGGCCAGGAGAAGCCCCACGAGACCCAGAGCCTGCACCGACACCCCCATCGCAAATCCGTCCCCCACTCTCGCGATCGCGGATAGGAAGGCAATGGCCACACCCAGCCCATAGATTACGCCGATCTGCCGCGACCACCGCTCGGCAAAAATATCTTTCATGCGCGGAACCGGCCCGCGTCCCATCTGATCGGAATACCGGTCCAGCCAAATCAGAAACGGAACGATTTTTTGCAGGAGTCCCATCACAGTCAGGCTCAACCACCCGTTGAACACCAGGTAAATCACGGCCGGCCACAGTTCGCCATTCCCCATCGCTCCCCCTGCCATCGCCAGGATGATGACCAAACTGAAGGGGCCGCTCAGCGCCAGCACGAGTGCGGGATCCAGTTGGCGCCGCGTGCGGTCGTGCCACATCCTCCCAAGATCGGCCAGATATCCCGCCACTGCCAAGAGGCCCAAAAAAGCTGCCGTGAGATAGAAGACATTTCCCAGCCAAATTCCCATGGCTACCGACAGGATGGCTCCGTTAAAGAGGCCTAGCGTCCACCAGCCCCAACGAAGATGGCCGTGCGAGAGCACAAACATGGGCACCAGCTTGTAAGACACCCCCACAATGGTTAGAGTAAACCAGCCTACGACGCCCAGCGCGAGATGCAAATAGAGCTCCCGGTCATTGGGGAAAATGGGATGGGCCAAATTCAAGGCCAACAACCAGCCCATCGTGACGGTAAGTCCCAGGTAGCCGAGACCCGTCATCACAAAATAGCTGGAGATGGTCCAGGATTTGGCCCGACGCACCGACTGCGCCAAGTTGGCAACAAAAATGGTGACCGCCACGATGACCAGGCTGCCGCCGGCAAGCACTCGGGGTGGCCTCATCGCGGCCATACCATCAATTAAGATGGCTACGCCCGCCACATAGACGCCATACTGCAGAAATCCTGCCCGCACACTGGCAATACGGGTGTTCATCACCACAGGCACCAGTTGGTACAGGGCACCCATCATCACCATGGTCAAGAAACCCAGGGTGTAAAAATGGGTTGTGGAGAGCATGCCCGGACTGCCCGGTTGCAAAGTGAGAAACTCCTGACGATGCCATGCCAAGTCCACCAGCCCCCCCAACAATCCAAGCAGTCCCGTCACAAAATAGGCTAGCGGCAACCCCAAAGGCGGTGCGTTGCGAGTCGCGGGAGTTTGCACGGACACGTTCAACACCTCCTTACAGATTTGGTCAATCAACCGGAGTAAACAAGACCGACCAGCTGCCGTCCGCCAGTTCCTCGCTCCGGTTGGCATAACCTTTGCCTTCCATCACCTTGAAAAGTGGGTCGGGGCGAAACGTCGCCAACAACTCAAATGCCTGCCCGGGCTCGAGCGCTTGCACAAACGCCATGATCTCCCCGAAAGGTTCTCCGCCGGCCTGCAATATGGGACGAACATCCAGTTGTTTCACCATCACTCCCAGTCCCCCCGTTGTAATTTCTGGATAGCCTCCGGCGACAGCCGGGAAGGGTCCCAAGGCGGGTTGAAGGTCAGCGATACCGTTACCCGGCCGATTCCCCCCAACGCCTCCAGCCGCCGTTCCACTCCTTCGGCGATGGAGCCATGCATGGGACAACCGGGCGTGGTTAGGGTCATCAGCACATGCACATCGTCGCGATCCGACACGTCCACGTCGTATACCAGCCCCATTTCGACAATATTGAGACCCACTTCCGGGTCATACACCGTGTGCAGTTCGTCGAGAATCCGATCTTTATCCCAGTTCATGCGATCCGCTCCTTTGTTCCCGCTCATTCTGGCGGAGACTGCTGGCCAGCAAATCGTCTACCCGGCCGTCAAGCTGTTGTCATAGCCGGCGGGATCCCAAGGCGCACGGCACAGTAATAAATCCCGTGCGCCTTTAACCCGGCGTCCGCAAATTGCCAGATGCCCGCCTAAAGTTTTGGGCCGATTCGCCGCGGACTGATGGCTCCCCTAAGAGATTGTCCGCACGAGCACGACCGGCCGGCTGAGCCGCCTCTTGCGGTGGGGAACCCCGCGCTGCAAAGTATGACGACCCCACCAGGCATCTCCTCCTCTTGCCCAAAAAGCATGGGCGACAGGCCCCCGATCATCGGTGATCCCGGTCACACTTTTGAAACGTGACGCGCATCACCGTCAACCGGCGCCAAAGCGACAATCTAAAAGAAGAGGCACCGGGTCGGCGGCCGCTTTCCCATCGCATGATGCACTATGGAAAGAAGGGATTGGATGGCACGCAATCTCGCAATCCTGGACAATCGCGGCTTGGCGTCGCCGGAACCCTTAATGCGAACCTTGGCCTGGTTGGAGGAAGGCATGATCGGCACGGTCATTACCGACCGGCCGCCCTTGCTGCTCTATGACGAACTTGCCGTACGCGGCTATCTCTACACCGTCGAAGAGCGCCCCGACGGCTATTTCGTCCACATCCGCCGAAACCCTTAAGAGGCATGTAATCGCCTCTCTGGGCTAGCCTCGTGGGCTAACCAGGACGCGGCGGATCTCTCACCAGGGCCACAACCACCGCGGTCAACAGGCCGACGCCGCCGATGCCTTGCAGCGTGATTCCACCAATCCATACCGTAACCGCTCCCAACCACAGCCCGGTTCCCGCCAATCCTACCCCGACGATCCAGGGTATAACGATGATCCAAGACCAAAGGGTGGGAAAAATATCCGACAACCGCGGCATTTTCCCTTGGCCGTGCACATGCGCATAACGGTGCAGCCACAACAAGAATGGAATGATTTTTTGCATGAAGCTTGCGATGCTGAGCCCAACCCAGCCGTTTAAAACCCAGTATCCGGCGACCTCCCAGGCCCGAGGATGGCCAAGAGCCCCAAAGACCCCGGCCAGCGCGGCCAGCACCAAGAAGAGCGGGGCGACACGGGTCGCTGCCAGCGCCGGATCCACCGTCCGTCCCTTGCGCCCACGCCAAATGTTGACGGCATCCAGCAAGTAGCCGAAAACCGCGAACCCAATCAATACCCAGGCCAACCGCAGTCCCCAGCGTGGATCGGTTAGGGCCGACAAAAGCCCCAGCCAGATTCCGGCATGCAACAATATCCCGGTCATGCGAGCGCGCCGCGGCAGGGTGCGCGAAGGCAGAAACATTGACCAAAGTTTATAGGTCACCCCCATGAGCAAAAATCCGAACCATCCGACAAAGCCGAGTAGGAGGTGAATGCTCACGCCCCGCCCCGCATCAAACCAGTTGTACCGAAGGTTCAAGGTCAGGACCATGCCCAAGGCGATGGTCAGGCTCAGGTAGCCCATGGCGGAAACCATGAAATATCCCGACACCGTCCAGGTTGGACCCTGGCGGAGCAGCCAGGCCGCGTTGATAAGAAACCAACAAACGGCAATCACGGTCAGCCCGCCGCCGAATACGATTAACGGGAAGTCCCCGTCAGCCATGCCGGCGACCAGCAGCGCCACTCCCGGGTTGTAGATGAGCCATTGTCCGACAACGGCCGCGGGGGGTAATGGAGACAGATTTAACGTGACGGGCATCAACTGGTAAAGGGCCCCCATCATGACCATGGTGGCAAAGCCCAACGTAAACATATGCGTTGCCGCAACCACGCCCATAGAGCCGTAAGATCCCGCGAAAAGAGGCCCGGATTCCCCAATCAGCAGAGCCAAGCCCACCAGCAGAGCTACCTGACCAGAGAGGAAAAAGAGAAGGGGGACAACCAGACGCGGACTCTTGTCGGTATACAGACGCCCTAAATTCGGCATGACAGCCTCCCCCTCGCTGTTTCTATGATGTATCGCCGAGCAGAATATGGCACGGTGACCTCGATCACAAGCCGGGCGCTGTCTGCCCGTCCCTCATCGCCAGGTCGACGTAGCGCAACCACGCCGCATGGATTCGTTGACAACGCATGGTCACTGATATTTCGACCCGTGCCGTACCGGCACCATATTTTTCGGCCTGGCCATGCTGAGCGGGGATGTCAGACTCAATGTTGGGCCCCCGGGGGAGGTTTTTCCATGAAAAACCCCCAACGCCGACTTTTCCCCTCTTAAGCAGGCGCAAAACGTGCTCAGTCGCACGACGAAGACCGGGAGGGTGAGGATGGCGCAGAAGAGAGTTACGATGCTTAAAATGTACGAGCCTATTGTCCGCCAAAGCTGGCAACCCTGTCTCAAACTGTTGCAGAATTGCCTCGACGGCTTTTCAAAACTCCTCGTGCCTTGGCGGGGGTTGGACGGAATGAGTCCCCAGGCGACGGCATCCGCTAAGGCACGATTCAGCACCGTATGCACGTAATTGATGGTGCGGGAACTATGGGTTTCGGCCATGGCGGGGTAGAGTTGCTGGATGTCCCATGTCGTGATGTTTTTCAGCGCTTTGTTCCCAAAGACCCCTATGGGGTGGGCGCTCATGTAACGGTAGTTCCAGACCGTTTGGGTGGCCAGTCCTTGGGCCTCGATGGTCTTCAACCACTTCGAAAAAAACGCGAATAAGGTTTGATCTGTCGGCGGTTGCCGATTCGGATCCTTCCGATATTCCGCTTCCTGCTCCCGGCCCCACTGTTGGGCTTCGGTTTGGTGCCGATCGTCTGGCTGATCTCCCGCCGTTTGCCGGTGTCGGAGTCGTAGTATCTCACGCGGGCCTGCCAACGATCATCCTTCTTTTTTGTGCCCTTGCCTTTCGATGCTTGACCCGTTAACTTGCGGGGGTTTTTGGCATGGGGCTCCTTTGGGTGGTTTGGCATGGGTTTGCGTCACCAAAACAGGGGTTCTCCGTCGGCGGCGAAAAATCCTGCCGAATGGCGACGGCCCGCACCGAGAAGCAGGTCGCAACGTTCGTTCAAGATCGTCATCTCGGTCGGGGGTAGGCTGCGACGCGAAATCTCGAAGGGTCTGCCCTAAACGTGGGATATCCTGGGTGACGACTTCCCAAACGGTATCGAGGTTAACCTGGTCATATCCGTGGATCAAAATATTCCGCATCGCTTTCATTTTCCGCCACGGCAAAAGGTCCGGGTGGGCCTGACGGAATGCTGCATCCTACCAGCCAAATGTGACGCCATTAATCACCGAACTCCGGTTTTCTATCCCGGTCCAGTTGGTCGAGATAGTGTTTCAGACGGGGCAGGTCGTGATGGATAATGTCCCACACCGTATCCAAATCCACATCAGCATAGCCGTGAATCAGCACAGTTCGAAGGGCTTTCATCTCTCGCGCTTCAATGGCCGGGTGCTCCTGCCGAAATTCCTCAGAGAGCCGCCCAGCTGCCGAATCACCGCCGACTGGCGGAAGTCGTCGTTCATGAAGGTGTCGCGGGACACCCGGGCCCATTCCATCGCTTTCGTGATAGCCTCTTGAATATGTTGGAGGTATAATTCATCATGGTGTCGCGACATAAATGGTTTTCGCCTCCGTCAGCACTTCGTCGCGAATCAGCGGGTCCAACAAGTGAGGCTTCACAAGATCCACCGGCCTCCCCCACAAGTCCTCCAGGCTTAGCATGAGACGGATCCACGTCATCCCCTTGGTGGGTGAATCCGGCAACAGCGTACACAACACATCCACGTCGCTTTGTTCGGTGAAGTCGTCGCGCAACACCGATCCGAAGAGCCCCAGTTCACGGATCTGGTAGCGTCGGCAGATCTCCGCAAGCCGTTCGTGATCAACAGAAATCGGCAGATTGGAAAGATCAGTAATGGATTCCATGCCCTGCACCCCCCTCTGCTTTTCCGCCTAAACTCTATTATAGCTTCCTTATCGGTTCCGAAGGGGACTCGGCCTGCGGCTTCGCCAATGATCTCCATCTGACGAATAATGCCGTCTTGCTTTTCATCATCGGCATCAAACGCGGCATAGCGTGGTTAAAGAGCGTCTCCCGCGTTTGCATGAAACCGGGCCTCCAGATCGGGATTCAGTACGTTCCATGGCCGGACGAAACGGTCAAAATACTGCGCGAGTTGCGCCACCGACAGTTGGTGCCGGCCGGCCCAGCGCCGCACGGCTGCGGCGGGGGCTTAGTTGGCCCACCGGCCCTAGCCATTCCCCGGGCGGCTGCCCCGCGCGAATGAGCGCGAGGAGCGTGGGCATGGTGATGGGCGTCGCCCAACACGTGTTCACCGCACTGAGAATCAAGGTATCGATATTGCGTGCCATGGCCATCACCTCTCGGCTTTATACTGCTCGCGGACAAGTTTTGATGGTTTGCTTTCGCAATGTGTAGGATTTTAGTGAAAAATGCTGAACAAGAATTTCCTGCTCAATTAGGCTGGATGGGGAGGTAGGAGTCCCCCATCCAGTGTGAGGAGGCAGGTTCGATGATTCGAGTTCCAATTTCCGCAGCCGACATGCATGTGTTGAAGGAAGAGCGGTATATCCATCCGCCCCCGCGCGTGCAACGCCAACTACACGCCCTCTATTTGGTTGGACTCGGGTACTCGCGCCACGATGTGGCGCGGGTTGTTGGGGTATCCGAGGGCACGGTGCGGAACTACATTCACGCCTACGCCGCCGGAGGGCTCGAGGCGCTCCGTCAGTTTAATCCACATCCGCCGTCGGCCGCCCTTGATGCTTATACGGACACGCTTCGCCAAGCGGTTGTCGAGCAACCCCCGCATACGGTTCAGGAAGCCGTCGAGCGGATCGAGGGGTTGACCGGCGTGCGGCGGAGTCCCACGGCGGTGCGGGCGTGGCTAACAAAAACGGATTTGGCTTTCGCAAAACCGGGCCCATCCCAGCCAAAGCCGACTCCACCGCGCAGCGGCTATTCTTGGAGACTGCGTTAGAGCCCGGTCTTGAGGAGGCTACCGCCGGCACGCGACATGTCTTTGTCGTGGATGCCGCCCACTTTGTCCTCGGCGCCTGGTTAGGGCATCTCTGGTGCCTGGCCCGTGTATTATTGCCGACGCCCTCCGGGCGTCACCGCTTCAATGTTTTAGGTGCCCTCCATGCCGCCACCCATCAAATTGTTACCGTAACGAACGACCCTTACATTAACGGCGTCAGGGTCGAACTCTTGGACAAGCTCGCTCGCCAATTCGCGAATCGACCTATCACCGTCGTGCTCGACAATGCACGGTATCAGCGGAATAAGTATGTGATGGCGGAGGCGGAACGCCTCCGCATAACCCTCTTATGGCTGCCAAGCTACTCGCCTAACTTGAATCTTATTGAGCGTTTATGGAAACTGGTCAAGGCTGCGGGCCTCCATGGCCGCTATTACCCGTCGTTCAAGCCGTTTAAGGAAGCGATCGTTACCGCCTTAGAACGCACCGACCCGACTTTCCAACAGAAGTTGCATTCCTTATTAACTTTGAAATTTCAGCTCTTCGATACCGCGGCCTAATCGTTAATTGTAGTCTGCGAGGAGTATAGT
>JAJZZA010000141.1 GCA_021797825.1 Bacillota bacterium
AGCCACCGTCGCTTGAATATTTGGCTGGTCTGGCAACACAAACAAGAGGAGCACCAATTGGATCGCCTTTCAGAGGAGGGCGTGCATTTGGAGAAGCCGGGGTTCCTGTTCTCCACGTTCCGCACCGATCCGGAAGTGCGATATGTGTATCGCCTTGATTATCAGCCCGCTTTGCGGGCACAGGCGGCGGTGGCCGATTATCGCGCGTTGTTTGAAGACGCCGGTTGGGAATATATGGGGCGTTGGGCAGGATGGTACTATTTTCGCAAGTCGTGGGTGCCCCAAGGGGTGGTCGATGTGTACACAGACCGCCAGTCGATCCGCAATTTATATCGTCGAATTCAACGGATGATTGGCGTGGTGCTTTTAATAGAACTCTTCCTCGTCGCCTACGAAGTGGGATTCATGCCAGCCGTATTCCCCCATGTTTGGCACTGGGCGTGGCCGTTTTGGGTCCTGTGGGCTGGACTGCTTATGGCTCTGGGATACGGGTTTCTTAAGATCCACCAAAGGACGAAAGACAGCCCGTAAGGAGCCCTAAAATTTCAATGTACGAGTATGCGGTCCGACTGGACAAGGGAACGCCACCGTGCTAAGCTTCGTGGCTCTTTCTCAAAGGCGATGATCAAAAAACTAGCGGGTTGGCCGGCATTGCGAACAAAGTAGAATACCGATAGGGGAGGACGCGCCCGGATAGCCTTGGTCCAGATTGCCCACCAGTTCCTGACGAAAGGCCAGCCGGGACAATTATCATCGTCTTTGAGAAAGAGCCAGCTTCGTTGGGAAAATATGACGAAGCGAGGCGAAGACCATGCAGGCATTGACGTGGAATCCCAACGAGGAGGCCCATTACCGTGAGATCTTCGAGCGGGTGCGGACCCATCTGGATGAGAAATCCCGGCGCCTCTTGGGGGCGGCGATGGCGTTGTCCTTAGGGCCGGGAAACCGCGGAGCCATTCACGCGGTCACCGGCCTGTCCCTGGACACCCTCCAACGTGGGGTGGCCCCATTACGCGGAGAACTCCCCCTTCCGGCGTCGCAGAGCCGCCGTGCCGGCGGCGGGCGGAAACCCATCACGGAGATCTACCCCGAGGTGCTGCCCGCGTTGCTCCGACTCGTGAGCGAGGATACCCCGGGGGACCCGGAATCGCCGTTGCTCGGGACGACGAAAAGCTTGAGCCATCTGGCCGATGCCCTGACGCAGCAAGGGAGGCCGGTGAGTCCCATGACCGTCTCGCGATTGTTGGCCGAGCAGGGCTATTCGATGCAGGCGAATCGCAAGCGATTCGACCACGGGAGCGATCACCCAAACCGGAACCCGCAGTTTGCATACATCGCCGCGCAAACGCAAGCCTATCAAGACCGGGGCCAGCCGGTGATCTCGGTCGATACCAAGAAAAAAGACCTCGTGGGGCGCTACAAAAACGGCGGACGCGAATATCGGCCGGCAGGGTCGCCGGTGGAGGTGAATGCCCACGACGTTCCGGACAAGACACTGGGCCAGGCGATCCCCTACGGAGTCTACGACCCCATCAGCAATACGGGCTGGGTCAACGTCGGCGTCGACCACGACACGGCCGACTTTGCAGGAGCCAGCATCCGTCAATGGTGGGTCCGCATGGGCCGTGAGGCCTATCCGGACGCCCCGAAACTCCTCCTCACCGCCGACGGTGGGGGGCGTAACGGCTATCGTCTCAACGGATTCAAGGTGGCCTTGCAGCAATTTGCGGATGCAACTGGGCTGGCCATCACCGTGAACCACTTTCCCCCAGGCACCAGTAAATGGCATGCGATTGAACATCGGATGTTCGCCGCCCTTAGCCTGAATGGGCGCGGGCGCCCGCTGACGTCCCTCAAAACCATTGGGCAACTCATAGGTCATACCCGGACCAAGACGGGACTGACGATTCAGGCGGCATTAGACCCCGGAACCTATCCGGTGGGTCAAAAACCCGATCCGCAAGTCGTTGCCCAGCTCCAAATTGAGCGACCCCAGGGCCAGAATGATCGGTGGAATTACACGATTCGGCCTCGTGTCAAGACCGTGACGGAGTGATCGGAGGATTATCGTACGTTAAAAGTTTAGGGCTCTTAAGTCATCTCTGGTGATGGAATGCAATCCCCGTAGCGCAGGCTCGGCGGGGAAACCCGGCGCCCTGCTCAGAGCACAACCGGTGGATTCGCGTCAAAAGGTTAGTTGTGCGCCGAATGAGCAGGTGTTCCACCACGGAGAGGTTCGCTGGAGTTCCCAACTCGCGGGGCATGCACAGCATGACACCATACAGCGTCCTTTCCACCCATGAGCGGACGAGTCGAAGCGGGCGGTTTGAGTAACAGGAAAAGTCAACCACATTTTGCACATAGCCCATAATACTTGAGTAGATAAGTCCTAACCAAGGGGTGCCATAGATGGCTGAATATGCCGTCGATCAAGAGCGCTCACCTGCATCCGGCGGACAATCACAAGACACCTGAGTTGGCAACAATGGCTGGTCTGCTGTCAGTTCTGCTGGCAATGGGGACGAAGATGTCAGGATTTGACGGCGCCCGCTGGCAGAACACACAAAAATTGCATTGTTACGACATATTGGCGTGACATGATGCAGATGCCGATTTATATTGGGCGGCATGAATCGAGGAATTCCGGGGAGTGCAATATGAAATAAAGCCATCCACCTATGCAGCCGTCGCCTGGCGTGATTTTGTTTCCGCCCAGCCCGGATCGTTCCCTTTTCCGTGGATCCGCCCGCGGCGGGCGGCGATTCTTTCGCCAGGTGGCTGTTCCGAGTCCCGATTCGCTAACCCGACACGCTCTTTAGATGACGATCTCAATTCAGCTACGGGCGGTAATACTCCAACGCAAAACCTTGGAGTCCCAGACACGGGTGTATTTGGCCCGGGGACCGCGCGACCCCGATCTCAAACACCGCCTGCAAACCGGACTCGAGTTCCTCAATCACCTGCTGGAAACGATTGCCTGGCGCGGGCGTTTCAATTTGACGGCGGAGTACCGGACGTCGGGCTATTCCTTGATGCATGTGGTGGCGGAAGATGTGGGGATGACTTTGGGCCACGCTTTTGGACGCCTGGTGCAAGAACACCTCGCCGGGGGCATTGACGGATCGGGGTTTTCCGTCGGGGTGATTCACGAGGCGCAGGTGTTGGTTGCCGTGAGCATGGAAGGCCGTCCGGCGTTGCATCTAACCTTTCAACCCGCGGTTCGCCGGCACGAACAGGTGGAAGACATGCTCAGCGTGGATCTGGAAAATTGTTTGTCGGCCTGTTCGCAAGGGGCGCTGCCCACCGTGCATGTCGACATCCGCTCCGGCAGCGATCCCCACCATACCTGGGAGGCGGCGTTCCGTGCGCTCGGCGAAGCCATGAATGCGTGTCTTAGCGCCAACAGCTATCGCACGGGGACGACGCCGGGAGTCAAAGGAATATGAGCCGGGCGACCCGGAGGCGATCGCCGGCGCTTCGAAAGGAAGGTTTGTGATGACCCAGCGAGCCGACTTTGTGGATTTGTTCCTAAAAGGTCAGGTTGCGCTCGTGACCGGAGCCAGTGGCGGCATTGGCGAGAGTGCGGCGATGACGCTGGCGGCGCTGGGAGCCGACGCGCGGGTGGAGCCGGTCCGCCAGCGCATTGCGGAACAAGGACACCGCGTCACGGGGTGGGAATGCGACATCCGCAGTCGGTCAGCGATTTTCGAGATGGTTGCCGGTGTGGAGCGGGAAATGGGACCGATCAGCGTCTTGGTCAACAACGCGGGCATCGACATTCCGCAAGCGGCCCTGGAGGTTACGGAGCAAGCCTGGGATGACATTGTGGGCACCAACCTAAAAGGGATGTTCTTTTGTTCGCAGGCGGTGGGGCGCGGCATGACAAGCCGGCGTTACGGCCAAATCATTAATTTGGCCTCGGAAATGAGTTTTGTCGCCGCGCCCCCTTATTCGGTCTATGCCATCAGCAAAGCCGGCGTGGCGCAATTGACCAAAGCCCTGGCGGTGGAGTGGGCTCCCGCCAATGTCCGGGTCAATGCGCTGGCTCC
>JAJZZA010000142.1 GCA_021797825.1 Bacillota bacterium
GCACGCGCTCGGACAGCCGTTTGGGAATGCGCCGCCCGCAGACGCAGGTTTGGGAGAGGGCCGTCGTTCGGGTGTTGAATTCCACGACTTGCCCGCCGGCGCTTTCAGCCTTGCGGGTCAGGATCGTCAGAAACAACTTCGGGGCCCGAACGCTGATGGATCGGCCGAACATCTTTTGAAAGGCTTTGTAGGATAACTTTTCCGTCTTGATGAGGATCCCGTGGGCGAGAAGGCGATTCGCCATCTGCCCATGCAACGTTCGCCGATGGGCGGCTTCCCGCCGATACAGCTCGGCAAGGCGAGCTTCCGTCTGCCGTTGTCGCCGACTTGCCTTGATCGGGTGCTTGCCCTTCATCACCCGTCCCTTTTCATCGTAGCAATCGGGGTTGTTGGCTCGCCGCTGGCGATCCAACTGACGCTGCAACTGGCGGATGGCCGCGTGATCGCGCACCACATCGGCGGCAAACGGTTGCAGATCGGCCGACGTTTCGCCGACCCGGGCAATTGTGGAGGGACCGATGTCCAAGCCCTGCGTTTCGGTGCCATAGGGGTGCTGAAACCGGCCCGTCTTCGGATCGAGCTTTCGCATCGGCAGCCCGGCGCACACCAATTGAGCGAACCAGCGGACGCGGCCGCGGATGGTGCGGCGGACCAGCCGAACATACTTGATGCGTTGTGCGAGCCCGTACGCGATGACCGGATCCCGGTCCGCCTGTTTCTTCATCGGCAGGGCCAGCGATCCCCAATGCAGGGCCCCATCGCGCCACCGCAAGCCCGCTTGGTTGGACTTGCCTTCCAGACTGCCGATCTGATGGAGTCCCCGCCGGCCTTTAAACCGAACCTTTTGGGCTTGGCCCAAGGCCATGCGGTTCACCGCTCGGAAGGCCCGTTTTGTGAGGGTTTGGCCGATGACGGCATCGACATGCTCGCCAATCCAGGAGTGATGGATCTGCGTGGCATATCGCGACAGGTCCGATTCGGTGAAACCCGCGGCTTTCCGGGCCATGACGAAGCTGATCGCCCGTTCGACGGCATGTGATCGGGGGATGTCATGCCGGGCGGCGTGATAGAGCATCGACTGCCGCAACAATCGCAACCGCCGGAGGGCTTCCCCCAGGAGTGCATTATAGAGTTGCCTCGCCGCTTCAAATCGGGCCAACAGCGCTCGTTCCTGTGGCGCTGTGACCCGCAGAGGGATCTCGCAGACGAAGGACGGGGTGAACCGCTGAGACCGATTTTTGGTTTTCGATATCCTCTTGGATGACGGCAAGCGGGGCACCTCCGACGGTCGAGACAACATACGAATTGCTCCACAAACTCGGGGGCCGACTGCAGAATCTTTGGCCCTGGCGGGCCAACGGGCTTATATCCCCATGCCTAGAGGCAGGGGCTTTACGCCCGATTTGGCGGGTAAGCCATAATTGCACCTCCTTTCAGCGTCAGATCTATTCCAGCCCCAAACCCACACGCAAGGCTTTGCGTAACCAGTCGTTACGTTCCGATTCAGTCAATCCCTCTAGGAAAGCAATCAGGTCGGCGTCTAACTCATCGTCAAGGTCAATGTCAATCTCCATGTGCAGAATCCCCCTTTCACTCGTCATCCCCGAACCCGAGCTGGCTCAGGGCATCATCCAGCAGTTCGGACACGTTGGGGGGTGGGGCCGGCATGGGTTCGGGCATCGGTTTCAGCGCGACGTTTCCCGCTGTCAAGTGTTCGACGGCCATTATCAAATCCCGATAGCCACCCGGACTCAACCCCGCGCGGACAATCGCCACCAGCCATGCGTTCCGCTCCCGCGTCCCCAGCCCGTCCAGGGTTTTTGCTAGCGGATCATCCGACTCCAGCCAGAACCAATAGCGTTGTCGCATAGCATCACCTCCCGCAATATGTCACACCGATTTTTTGTTATGGGGCAAGGTTTTCGCGGGGTTCCAGCCGCCTTTTTGTCACACTCAATGCCTTGCTCACCGCAAATTTGCGATGGCGTGTGACACTTTTGGGGGTCAGCGGGCCTCAAAGCTAGGCCCTGCCTCAAAAATTCGGTGTGACACAGGGGCCGCTTAGAGGGCACTCAGATACGCTTGCGCGTTGGCCCATTGGGCGTCGGGAACCACAGTGGCCCTGGGAAAAGTGTCCGCCAGCAAGGTGCTCCCCCCACCCACCAGCACAATTCCAGCGGTTTTATCGAGCCGGGCGTCCAGTACTTCGGTTAGCTGGTCGTGGAGTTGGGCAGCGGTATGGGATTCGGCGTTAGCGCGGTAGGGTGCCAAACTCACGGCTTGGCCGCGAATGAAGACGGACTCGCTCGACTCGACTTCGGCAGCGGTAAAGGCGACATGATACTCCCGTTCCAGCGCGGCGGCCAAGGCCATGCCGACGGCGTGGGTGCCGGTTTCCAACGAACCGGCTTGGGTGGCGTCGTACGCCAATTTGCCGTCCGGCCTTTTCTCGACGACCAGGTACTCGGTCGTCCGGTAGCCGACATCCACCACGATATACGGGCCGGGACGGTAGGTGGGGTTGGCAAGAGCCACGACGGCGGCGGCTACGCCTTGGGGCAACACCCGGACGGACTCGAACCACAATCTTTGCGGAACCGGGTGGCCCGGCAACCGGACGGTTCCCCCAAACCCGGTCAGGGCCTCGCGGAACGCTTTCCTTTGAGGCCCGAACCAACTGAGCGGCAACCCCGTCGCCAACTGAACGGGGCCCACAGCGCCCAATTGCGCGGCGGCCACAAGGATGAGACGCAAGGTATCCTCGTCGGCAGCTTTTTGACGGCTCCACAGCGGGGTCGCGTAAGCGCGGGCCGGCTCCCCGACTACGAAGCGATCATGGTCAATCTGGACCGTCTCGGGGTCAGCAAAATGTCCCAGGTCCACCGTGGGTGGCGCTGATGCGATTAAGCTCGGAAACATCAGCCGCTCCCCGGTGGCCCTCAACGCCTTAACATACCCATGGCCAGCATCGACGGCGATTAGTTGTGACATGAAACCACCTCCTCATAAAGATCCCCGACCACGATGGTCGGACCTTATCATCGTGGGCTGCGGCCTCCTCGGCCCCAACGTCGCGCTCGGCAGCTTTGATGGCGCGTTGGCTAGAGAGCCCGGGATTCATCCCAGGTCCGGTAATTGACGCCATAATGGCCTCCCGGTGAGCGGCATTGGCGGGCCCTTAGTGTTGGGGCGCGTTCGACCGAATCCACCGCGCCACGGCGCCCGGCGGCTGCCAGCCGACGAGGCGGTCGACGACTTGGTGGCGGGCATTGAGCCATAGGAACGTGGGAAACGCCGTCACGCGCCAGGCCGTGGGCGGCCCGGCCGGATCGAACAGCACCGGCACCGGCACCGGATACCGTTGCAGGAACGCCCGCACCGCTTGCGCCAGGGCCGCCGTACTAGGCGCCGGCCGGGCGGCCCCGTCATGCGCCGTCCGGGCAATCGACGCCCGGGTCGGGGCCTGGGCCGCCTGCCCGATGCCGCTCTCCGGCGACACGTCGACCATCACGAAGCTCACATGCGCCCGGTGGGCGGCTTGGGCATCCGCCGCGTCTTCCCATTTCGCGGTGGTCGCGCAATATTCGCACCAGGTGGCAAAGGTCTCCACCACGACCGGACCGGGCGGCAGCGTCGCCGGCCGGTTGGCGGGTGTCCGAAAGGGCGTCGCGACCGATGCCGGCCGCGGGCCCGCGGCGGCGTGGGCCGGTGTGACCGGGCTCGTCATGAGAAACGGCAGGGCGACCAAGCTGCTGGCCAGAACCACCGCGACGCCGGCGATCAGCCGCGTCCTCCCTCGTCGCCGACGATTTGTCATGTCAATCACCCTCTCCTTGTGTTAGGAATGGCCGGGATTCCACGCGGGCGGCCCCGTGCCGGGCTGGGCTAAACTGTTCGCCTGCATTTCTTCCGGCACGGTGATGGTGACCGGCGGAAACCCGCCGACTGCGCGCCAGGGGAATTGCACTGCGGCGGAGGAGCCCGGGGCGCTGACGGTGGTGCCAGGAGAGCCCCACGGCGCCGGCTGGCCGATGTCTTGG
>JAJZZA010000053.1 GCA_021797825.1 Bacillota bacterium
AAACGGGGGAACTAATACCATGACCATTGGTCACACCGATGTCAAAATGAATTGGCGAAAACACCCGACTATCGGTGTGCTTCTCTTAATCATCCGATCCCTGGTTAGTGGAGTGAAAGTAGTTGGTGGATTTGGGCGAAAGAGTCTCCATTCTCTCAATCATCCGATCCCTCCCCGCCGCCGATTGACGGGGCCCCGGTTTGTCGCGGACTCAGGCCATCGTTATCGGGAACGACGCAGCAAACAGTGTTGTGTTAACCGCGCCTGATGACGCGGGATTTTCGCCTGGGGTGGGGCATCCGGCGCGGTGTCGGCAAGCCCGAGCCGACCATCGGATGGTGCGGGGTCAAAAACCATCAGTGACTTGGGGGCGCTGAGTCATTGCGGCCCAACGGACGTCGCGGCTCAAGCGACGGCTTCCTCGCCTAGCGCCGGCGGATTGGGGTCTATCGCTGGAACCTTCGGCTTATGCTGTAGGGTGGCGAAGAGGGGGGGACGGGAATGCAGAGACGCCGAAGGAGGTGGCTCCAGGCATTACGGCGGTGGCCTGGGGTAACGGGCGATGGCCCGGCATTTGTGGGCCTAGCCGACAACCTGCGCGCGGGACGGGTATGGGCGGCTACACTGGGCGGCTCAGCGGTGCTGATTGGGATGGCGGGCGCTACCCATAGCGCGGCGGTCGGGTACGGATACGGATTCGCGGTGTTTTCGGCATTAAGCTGGCCATTGCTGCCTCGTGTGCTGCATCGGTTGATCTGGACCGAGCTCAGGTTGCTGCAAGGGCTCTTGCTGTTGCTGGCGAGCGTGGGATTGGGGTCCTTGGGCGATGCGCTTTTGGGATTGAATCCGCAAGCCGGGGGGCTGGAGCGGATGAGTTGGCCGCTGGCGGCCAAACTGCTCTGGGAGTTTCCATTGCTGTTGCCGGTGGAAAACCTGATGCTGCTAGGAATTCTGGTCGCATTGTGGAACAGTGTCCAACCGCGCCGCTGGGTTGACCGTCTGGCGGTGGCGATGATGGGCTCGCTGTTTTTTGGGCTGTGGCATGTACCCTTTTGGGGGTGGGGGACGATGCTGGTGGTTGGGCTCAGCGTCGTTCCGTGGTCTCTATATATTCTGGCCACGGGCGACATGGTGGCCCCCGTGGTGGCTCATTTGCTGATGGATAGCCTAGCCCTGCTTGCAATCGCGGCGCCAAGCGGCTCGCTGGCTCACCGCTACGCGATGCCCGCTGTGGTGCTGGGGGTGGTGTTGCTCGGGACGGGGCAGTCGTTGTGGCGGGATGTCCATTACCGCAGCGTGGCCCCTCGCCCGCCGGTTTAGCCGGGGCTGTTGGCGGCGGCTGGTTATCGGGGGGAGGTCAAACCAGCCGTCCGATGCGAGCGGACGATCACTGGCAGTCCTGGCCAGGCGGGTCGACGGTCTGGAGGTCGCTGGGGATTGAAAGGGCGCACCAGGCCGTGCCCTAAGTCCGGCCCGGGCCACGGTTGGCGCCGCGGGGCGACGACCGCCGCGCAAGCCGACGCCGGGATGCCTGGACCGCATTGACCCAGGCCAAAAGCCGGCATCGCCCACCCATAGGCGCGGCGGTCGATGGGTTTGCCGCATCGACCACCACCCGGGCCCGGTCACCGACACAGCTAGAGAACGGCTACCGTTTGGCGCTGGCCGCGCCGGCAGCGCGCTATCCCTGATAACGGATGAGTGACGCGTCAAGCTCTTGCACCGCGGCCGCGGTGTCTTTCCAGCCGCCGATAATGGTTTCCTTGCCTTCCAGTTCCTTATAGGTTTCAAAAAAATGCGCAATTTCTTTTAAGACATGCGGTTGCACATCGCTTAACGTGCGCACGTGGTCGTAGCGGGGGTCGTCGGCGGCCACGCCCAGCAGTTTGGAATCGGGGCCCTTGTCGTCCGTCATTTCCAACATGCCGACCAACCGAGTGCGGATCGTGCAGCCGGGGAAGGTGGGATGGGTAGCAAGGACCAACACGTCTATCGGATCCCCGTCCTCACCCAGTGTGTGTTCCACAAACCCATACTCGGCCGGATAGTGAAATGGGGAATACAGCACCCGGTCCAAACGAATCCGCCCCGTTTCGTGGTCAAACTCATATTTGTTTTGGCTTCCGCGGGGGATTTCGACAATAACTTCAACATCCATAACACGGCCTCCTTTGTCTTGCGAAGAGGGCGCACGCTAGCGGCCGTTTGCCCTCAATGTCCCTGCCATTGTGCAGAATCTCCGAAAGAAAATCAACTAGCCGGCGTCGTCCGCTCCGATGCGGGCAGCCTTCTCGGCGGGAGCCAGCTGGCAGCCGCCACCCAGGGCCAAGGCGCACCGGGCATCCGCATCGGGGGGCCGACGGCGGGAGGAAAGAATTAAGGAGAAGGGCATCTCAGCGGGCGCCGGTTGGAAAAATGTGAGCGGAGGTGTTGGCGCCAGGTTTTCCAACCGGTCCAGCAATAGCCCGCTGCATTTTTACGCCGCGCGCCGTGGAGCGGTTTGTCCCGCTCCGGCGGCCTGGTGGCACCCATTTCAGTCGAGTCTGGGGACAAATTCGGCATTGCAGCTCGTAACCTCGCTGTCCCTGCAGGGGGAGCACCTGCGACGCTAAATTGCCCATTCAGCGTCAAGCCAAGTGGACGTATCGGCTGGGTGACCACCGGTGCGAAAGCTCCACAGGTCATGTCCTCGCCGCCGTAAGGTGGGATCCATCAGGAGGGCTAGCCATCGAGCGGGCCGTAGCATAAAGCGAATCCTGCCGCCTCGTTAATGTACCCCGCGTGAAGTGGATTTGCGGGAAAAGTCAGGACGCCGAGCCTGGTGCCGAAGGGTGAAGGCAGTTTCTCTGGGTCAAGAATGGGCGCATGCAGCCCAGAGGTCCTGCGGGGTATGGGGAGCGGCACGATCGAAAAGGATGACGAGCAAAGCGAGGAACGCCTGTGCCCCCGCCGGGACCACCCGTGAACGGTCGAGCCGCTCGTATAAGCGTACCCCGTGAAGTCGAGCGGTGGGACGGAGCCGGGCAGATCGGGTCGTAGTACCAAGGAGGCCGAGGACAACATAACCTCGGCGGAGGAAAGGACCCGTGGACGTTCCCTGAGAGGCCGAAGGTCACGGCGAGGACGCTGAACCTCGGGATCCGTGTCACCCGACGGACTCTCCATATGCCGGAGCCAACTCGGCCGTGCTGGGGGAATAGGCGGGTGCCTTTAACCCTAAGTGCGACACCCCCCCATGCGGACCCCACCGCCGGACAACAGAGCCGGACCCCGGTGGTCACCAGATGCACCCAGGGGGGCCGAGGCAGACTCCGGGAGGAGTGGACGTTTGAAGCCGTACTGGGGAAAACCCGTCGTACGGAATTTTAGAGAGGTTGCTGGAAACCGGGCATGGGGACGTACTGAGGCACCGCCAACCGAAAGGGGCGGTCAACCGAGCGACAGTTCCCCTACACCACGGCGCCAGCTTCCTACTCGGTACCTCCCAGCATAGCATGCGTAAATGGGTGGCGATGGTGATGCGGATCGTTGCCACAGGGTAACCAGCAGCGATGGTCAAGACCCCGTGCAGGTGGCGATAGCAGATACCGCCGCGGGTTCGACAGGCGCAATTCACCTCGGGATGGGCCAGGTTGATGGCGAAAAGTTGGGTCATGCGATCGCGGAGCTCCGGCGACCGGAGCGGTCCGCGCAGGAGGCACGGCGCAAGACCGCTGCGACGCACGACCAGCCAGGCAAATCGGTTGCGCAGACCAAACCCGAGCAGGTGCGACGTGGCCCGGCCCTCATTTCCCGAGCGGGTGGCCGGGGGTTTTGGAGATTTTGCGCCAGGCCAGTTGGCAAGTCTCTGGCCAGCGGGTCAGAACTCCAGACCAGAAGTCCTGCAGTGTGCGCACGGTCGCCAGTTCCAGCAAACCGAGCAGACAGTTTTGGTGACGGCCAAGGTGGATGGGCGATGGCAACGCGGCAGCCGGCCCTCGGCGGCTTCGGGCATGGCCAACGGGTCGCGAAGCTCAGCCGTGGTTGGGGCAAGAACTACCCTGCGCCCGGGGCAGGATGCCTGGGGGGCCGGTCTGGGCCGCACCATGTTGGCCAGCAGCGCCAGCCTGGCATGGGTTGCGTCCGCGATCCGTTCCCAAAATGGGGGATGCCCAGCGTAGTCAACTGGTGACGGAACGGACGGTCCTGGCAGGCCGTCGCCAGCCCGTGCGAGATATAGCGGGTGCGGCGTGGGTTGGGGTGGCACCCGGCGCCTGGACCAAGGCCAGTACCGGTGCGGGTGCCGGGGACAGCAATGTGGCGGGATGACCCGGGCAGAATCCTGCGGAATTGCGAACCTCTCGGCGAGTGCCGGGCACGGCGTACTGTTCGGGCGCGTACTCGCAGAGATAACGGCGAACGGTGTCGGCCTGTCCCCGACCCAGCGGGCAACCGGGGTGCTCCAAACGGTTTGGCACGTCAGCGAACCGGGTATTTTGCATCGCCTGGCTTGATGCGCGCGGTCTTGGCCTGCGCCTGGTCGCGGCAGGAGTCGGGCGGGATAAGCGGAAGGTGCCATCCGGCGCAGCGCGTTTCGGCAGGACGCCAAACCGGTCCCCCGGCAAGGCCACCAGGGGGCGCAAGGCAAAGCCGCAGTCGAGCGACAACCCCTCGCTGGTCCGGAACGGAGAGGGCTTCCCCGGGGGTGTCTGGCGGGTGCAAGCGACAGGCGGCAATCGACTGCGTTGATCGCGCAACCATCCTGACCATTTTGGGGACGCGGCCATTGCCACGCCAAGGAGTGAGCAGCCTGGCCAGCCGATACAATGGGTAGGGTGCGCCGTGCACCGTTCGGTTTTGGGGTGAAACGGCAAAGCGGCCGCCCGGCCCAAATTGCACACGGCGTTCGGGTAAGTTTTCAGCAAGTCGGGGCGTGCGCCTCCCCGCCGGGTGGCGGCGAGGGACGACATCCGCTTTCCCCGGGGTTGGAAGCGACGGACTGTAGCGGGATGAGGACTGCGGGTTCCCGCGTTCAAGACCGCCGCTGCCGAGATTTGCGGCAAGCGGTTGCCTGCGCCGAGCGCTTGTGCCAGGATTCTGATGACAGCAAGCGAAAGGAATGGGCAATGGAGCGACCGCAGCACGAACCGTTGAAACCCGCAGTGCGCTGGCTGGTGGCCACCTTTGCCGGCGCGACCACCGGCAGCGCCTTTGCCTCTTTGTTCGTCAACCTCTTCATTTTTGTGGTGACCCGCCAGTTGACCCAACTGGCAATTTTCTCGGCCGCCTATTTTTTTTCCTTGACCTTTGTGTTCTACGGCGCCGCCTATTTGTTTCGGCAGGCCAGCCCGTTGGCTCCCTACCGCTGGGGACTGGTGTTGTCGGCTGGATTTTATGGTTCGCTGGTTCTGCTGGCCAACCACGCCGCCCATGTTCTGGTCTGGCTGGGGTTGTACCAAGGGATTGGACAAGGGTTTTTTTGGTTTGGTGCCAACTTGATGACCTTCGATACCGTGCCCGCGGACCAACGCATTCGCTTTTATGGGATCAATTCGGCGGTCGGCAGCATTGTCGGGGTGGCGGGTCCGTTGGCGGGCGGACTGGTGGTCAGTGCGGTTCCGGGAATACGCGGCTATCTTCTCGTCTTTCTCATTTCGCTGGGGATCTATGCACTGACGTTTGCCATGAGCTTAAAGGTTCCGCCTGGTCCGCCGCTCGGGCATAGTCCTGCCCGTTTGAGCTTGGACCTGCCACGTACCGTACCGTTGTGGAAAAGCGCCTTTCAGACCCTGATGGTTCGCGGGACCCGGGAAGCCACTGCGGGCCTGGCGGGCGTGTACCTGGTCTATCTGGCTACGCGCAACGCGTGGGCGGTTGGCGTCTACGGCGCCGTTTCCGCGGTGGCGCGCATGCTGGGGGCGGTCGGAGTGGCACGGCAAGTTACGCCGGGACGGCGAGTGCGGGCGATGGCGGCGGGGGTGGCGGGAATGACCCTGGCCGCGGCGGTACTGCTGGTGGGACGGGGATGGCCCTTCGTGTTTGGCTACGGCCTGCTGACAGCCTTTGCCATGCCGTGGTTTACCATCCCCAATGAAGCGATTCCGCTGGACGTGATGGATCGCGATCCGCGCGTGGCGGAACGGCGGGTGGCGTACATGCTGAGCCGCGAAATCGGCTTGAATGTCGGCCGCCTGGCGGGCTTGGGCGCCTTGCTGGCGGCGGAGGCGGGGTTGCCGCCGACGACGGCCCTGATCGCCCTGCTGATGCTGACGTCGGGCGCACAAAGTTGGGTGACTGCAACCGGTCGGCGTATCTGGGGAACGCTGGCGCTGGCGGGTGACCGTCGTTAGCGCTTTGCGCGCGCAACCGGGCTCGGCTAAGATGGGGGAATAAGATGGCGCGACCAAATGGGTTTCCAATGCGTGGGTTGCGGACGAGGCGGGGAGGAATGGGAATGCAGCGGCGATGGGCGAACATCTCGCTGGGCATTACGGCGCTGCTGCTGCTGATTGCGTTATTGCTGCCGGGTCGACCGTGGTCGCCCTATGTGCTTTCGATGGCGTTGGCGGGTTTGGCGGGCGGGATTGCCGACTGGTACGCGGTGACGGCTTTGTTTCGGCATCCGTTGGGGCAGAAGTGGTTGCCGCACACCTCCATCATTTCGGCCAACCGCGATCGCATTATCGATGCCCTGGCGCGTTTGGTGGAGAGGGAATTGCTGTCCGCGGAGTTTTTGGAGTCCAGACTCTCGCAAATCAACTGGGATGGCGTTTTCGGGTTGGTCATGGATTATGAACCTTCGGCGGAGACGCTGGAATTCGTGCGGGATGCGGGGATGGGTTTGCGTTCGCTGCTCCCTGCCGACGAGGTGGCGTTGGCAGTGCAGCGTTTGGTGGCCCGCCAGGCCGCGGATGTGATGGTCTCCGATTGGGCGGTACGGGTATTAAAGTGGCTCATTCAAAGCGATCACGACCGTGCGCTCTTTGATTTCCTGGCGCGCCATGCGGTGGAAGGGCTGAACAGCGTAGAGTTTACCGATGACATGGAAACGCGCTTGAAGGTGTTGCTCGACCAGTATACCCGCACCGCAACCCAGAAATTTGTGCTGGGATTGTTGGAATCGATGGGTACGGTAGACTACCGGGTGCTGAGCCGGGAGGTCAAAGACCACCTGATTCGATGGCTGGAGTCGGACAAGGCGTTCGACCAATTTGAACTGATTTTGGTGCGCATGATGGTGTCGTTGCGGGACGATCCGGCTGTTCGGGAACGGGTCGAACGCATTAAGACCGAGGCCGTGGCATATTTTCCGTGGGAGCGGTTGGTAAACGCTGGAGGCCAGGAAGTCGATGCCTGGCTGGCATCGCCGGAGCGGGTATCCGGCCAGTGGCGCGCGCTGCGCCGCATTGCCACCGAAGCCTTGCAGGAACACCCGTCGTATCGGGAGGCCTTGGCCGATTGGGCCAAGCGGGCTTTAGTCGGCAGCATCCGCCGCTTTCATCCGGTCATCGGACGGCTTGTGCGGCAAAACCTCGAACAAATGAACGAACGGGAATGGATTGACAAACTGGAGTGGTATGTCGGCCAAGACCTGCAATGGATTCGGATCAACGGCGCCATTGTCGGGGGATTGGTGGGTCTTTTGATTGCGATTTTGATGCATGTCTAGCCGCATGGGCGGGACGGACGCCAGCCCTTCCGCTAACCGGCACCCTGGCGGACACGATCGGCGGCGGCGTTGATTTCGGCCCCGAGCAGCAGCGACAGACCGATAAAGTACAAATACAGCATGAGCAGAATCACCGCGCCCAGGCTGCCGTACATGCGGTTGTAGGAATGAAAATGCGCGGTATAGAAGGAAAATCCCCAGGATACCAAAACCCATAGCGCCAGCGCGACCAGCGCTCCGGGAGAAAGCCAGCGGAGCGGTTGGCGCCGGTCCGGTAAGAATGCATAGAGGATGGCGAGCATGACCAGGATGAGGGTGACTAGGATGCCCCAGCGCAGCAGGGCGGCTATCCAGCCCACGGGCGGCAGTCCTAATCCCCGGGTCAGGACCCACCGGATTAATTGGTCGCCGCCGGTGGTGATGGCCACCGCCAATACGATGAGGGAGCCGAGAAAGAGACCGAGCAGCAGCGACAGCGCGTAGGTTTTCCACCAGGCCCGCGTCCGCTTGGAAAATCGGTAGGCATGGTTCATCGCGTCGATGAGTTGGCGGAAAGCTCCAGACATGCCCCAGACGAAGCCGGCCGCGCCCACTGACAATATGGCGGGGTTGCGGCTGTCTTGCGCCGTGGCCAGGGCGGACAGCACCAGTTGCACCATCACCGGCGGGAGTACCTGGCCAAAGGTTTGGCGAATCGCCGCCGGCAACGAGGGCAAATGCAAGAAGCCGAGCAGGGCGGTTAAAAACAACAGCAGTGGGAACAACGCCAACAGAAAGTTATACGCCAAGGCGGCGGCATAGGCGGCGAGATCGCTGCTCCGCACGCCGGACCAGGCCTGTCGCCCAACGGATGCCCAGTATTTGTGCGTCATGTCTGTGCCTCCCGGTTATCAAACTGCCGGCTTCGAGCCACATTATACCCGATGGCGCAAGCAGACGGTCCGGCTCGGCCCGGACTGGCGACGGGATAGATGCGGGGGCGGCCGCCAAGAAGGGGGACAACTGCCATGATGGAACATTTGACCTGGGGTGAAAATCTGGCGGCGGTGGGGTCGGGCACCCTGGCCAGTCTCTTTATGGCCGTAGTGGGTGGGGGGGCATCGGCTTTGGCGATGCCCTTGTTGATGTCGGCAGTAGGTTTGGAAAGCTCCCGGCTGGCTATGGGCACGACCACGTTGTCGGTGGCGGTCAGCGCGCTAATTGGCGCGGTGCCGCATTTTCGGCAGGGTACGGTAAGCTGGGCGGCGGCTCTTGGCTTCGGTGGCGCCGCCGCCGCGGGGGTGTGGCTGGGACGGCAGGCAGGGATCACCCTGTCCCGTCATGGACTGCTGGTGGGGGTGGCGCTTTTGATGCTACCCAATGCCTGGTGCCTGCTGAAACGGCCGAGTCTCGCAAGAGGCCACGCCGGTCGGTTTGGGCGATGGCCGCTTTGGGCGCAGGTGGGACCGTTGGGCTTTGGCGTGGGTCTTATCGCCGGGGTGGCGGGGATGGGCGGCGGGTTCCTGGTGATGCCCGGCATGATGGCCACGGGTATGCCGATGGCCACGGCGGTGGGCAGTTCACTGATTTCGGTCGGTGCCTTGGGAGCGGCTAACGGTGCGCTGTATGCCTGGCGGGGATGGGTGGATTGGCACGTTGTCATCGCCTACGCCGGTGGAGGCTTATTGGGAAGCGGCCTGGGGGCCGCGTTAACCCGCCGCCTGGGGCAGCGCGCCCGGATCCTGCCTTGGGTCGCGGCGGTGGTCATCAGCGCTGCGGCGGTCTATCTGTTGACGACCAACGTCCGCCTGCTGTGGGGCCATCTGGCGTAAATCGGGCGGAGGCCGCCACCGCCCCGACGCGGGCCATTGGCGGAGAGGGCAAGATGCCGGCACCAAACGGGAGGTCGGCACCATTGGCCAGGAGGGTTTGGGGTGTCGGTGCCCGCCCCCGTCATTGATCTAATCTTTACCGATAAGTTTTTGGCGGCTTCATCACCAAGGTCTGCCAGGGTTATCATTCGTGGACTGGTGTTCTCCTCGGCAAAAAAAATTTTGATCGCCGTGTCCCAAAGCAAAGGGATTGGCGATTTCCTGTCGAATTGTTGAGTCTCATGATGCGTGATGCTCCAGTTCCCACATTCAGTGACGCCAATGAATTCCGAAAATGGGCTGCATAAGCAGCCCATTTAGCGGGGGATTGCGGATGAGGCCGTTACGGGATGAAGTACTCCGGGGATCGCGGGAGCAGGGCGATGGCCTGTTGAACCCACTCGCGACGTTCCTCAAGCCATCCTGGGAACGGCTGCCGCGGGATTCGCCGGGGTTCCCACCAATGCCAAAAGCCATACGCCCGGTGTAACGTGGCAACCGCACGGTAGGCCCGATGGAATACGGGTTCCCCCGGCGGCGGCTCCCACGCGATATCTTGACAATAGTCCATCCAGACGTCGCGATCAGCGGTGGCCCAGGTCAGTCTATGACAACTCAACCAAGTGGCTGCCTGAGCTAACTCGCGCGCCTCTGCGCGGACATGCTCGGGAGGCTGATCTTGCCAGGCTACAAACGTCACCTAGGCGTTGCAGAACGTATCCGGAAATCCATCGGCATCATCCACACTCGCCCAAGGGCGCTGGCGGGTCGTGGGGATGGTGTAGGGAGCGACACTAACCATAAAAGAAGTCCTCCTCCTTTCGTGCGGGCCGATTTATACGGGTCCGGCCCATTGCCGTTCGGCTTCGGCCACGCCCACGATCCCGTCGTCGACCAACGTCTGGCCGCCGGTCACGGCGGCCATCAAGCCGGCGCGGGCCCAATGATTGATCCGGCGCGGAATGCCTGGAGACCAATCGTGCGCGGCGTTGAGTGCCGCGTCCGTGAACACGGGCCGTTCCACGCCGTCTTGGCGCCAGTGATGCGTGGTGTCGGCGGCGGTTTCCGCCGCCGTCAGCGCCGGGAGCTGATAGGCCAGCGTCACCCGTTGGCGGACCGCATCGAGGGGCCGCAACCGCAATTTCCGCCGTAGTTCCGTGTGGCCCGCCAAGATCAAGGCCAGGGGAGCGACCGTGTCCATGGCAAAATTCAACAAGAGGCGCAGTTCTTGGAGCACGTGGGGGGACGAGAAGTGCGCTTCATCTATCGTCACGACGGGAAGACGCCCCTGTTGGGTCGCGAGATTCCACAGCGTTTGACGCACCTGACGTTCGGTGTCATCGGCCCAGGGGGCGACCGGAACGTCGATGGCGGGGGCCAAGGCCCGATAGAACAGCCGAGGCGTCCAGCCTTGGGCCGCTGCGAGATAGACGTGGACAAACTGGCTCGGATGGAGGGTCTGGAGCACCGCGCGCAGCGCCGTGCTCTTGCCCGCCCCGGATTCGCCGGTTAACACCATGAATCCGTGTTCATCCAGCACGGAGAGCACCCGAGCGCGGCATTCGTGCCAACTCGGCGTCGGAAACAAGCGCTCCACGGGCAGGTTACGCGTGAAGGGCTGGTGCTGGCAACCCAGGGTGGTCCACCACGGGGTCCCGGTCATGTGGGTTCCTCCTCCTGGTGTCTGGCATCATAGCGAATGCCTGGTTGACGGCGCGCCGCCTGACGGTCGGCCAATATGGTCAAATAGCTCAGACCCGGTCCGGGGGGGCCTGTCCCCGCCGGACCGGGCGGGGCGGGGGCCTCCGGGACGACCGTGTTCGCCCGCACGGCGGGGCCATAGTATTGGCCCTGATACCAGACGTCGATGACGTGGGGCTGATGGGGATCCAGACGCAGTTGTACCCGGGCCTGGAGGAGACCTTCGGGGACAATCCAGCGATCGCCTTCCCAGCGCACTTGTCCGGTTTTATCCACCCGCCGGGTGATTTCGATCCGAAACGCGTCGCGGATCTGCTCCCAGGCCAGGGTCCGGTGGCCCCCGCCCGCTCGCCAGCGCGCCAAGGGCGTCTCTCCGGTATCCCCATGAACACGCCGATGGTAATGCTCTTCACACCAGGCGCCAAACCAGGTGTTGAGGTCGCCTAGCGATCCGGCGGGTCGGACGCGTAATTCCGGCAAAAACGAGGATTGGATATGGCCCCACAGCCGCTCCTGTTTCCCCTTTCCGGAAGGTGTAGGGAGGCGCATGGACTAATCGCACGGTGAGGCGCGCCAAAATCGTCTCCAGTCGGTCGCTTGTGTAAATGGCCCCGTTATCCGTATACAGCCGCTCGGGCGCCCCCCACTTCTGGAGCGCTTCCCACAGCAACGCTTCCAAAAGCGTGCTGTCGGCGCTCCAGGCAAACCGGCCGGCCACGATGCGGCGGGAATAGTCATCCATGAGGACCAAACAATCCGTGGCGCGTTTGCGATCCGGGTCCTCGGGCGTCGGATCCGGTAGATACGGCCCATTCATCACGTCCGACTGCCACAAGGCGCCGGGTTCCGGCGCCTCCCAGCGCCGATACCGTTTGGGCGCGGCGGTGCGCAGGCGCCGGCGGGTCATGCCGGCCCGGTGCCAATGCCGATACCAGGTCGAGCGGCGTAGCGACGCGACCAAGGCCGGATCGAGACCCGTGGACGCCCACGCTGCTAAGAGCGCCAGCACTTGCTCGGCACTGCGCTCCGGCACTTCTCGCTTGAGCGCCATCGCCTGCTCCCCGAGCGGGGCCGGGAGGCCCGCAATGACCCCAAATCGGTGCGGGGCTGTGGACGCAAGGCGTCAAATCCGCTGTGCCGATACTGGTGCTGATACCGTTGCAAGGTGCGGACCGACGGAACGACAGGCTGACCCGTGGGAGCCGTGGGGGGATGGTCACAGACAAACTGATAGTAGGCCGCCTTGTCCGCGCGGGACGCGGCCGGATCCAAGAGCGGGCTAATCAGGCGGTAGCGAAACAGCGCCCAGGCATCCCGTTCGTCCTCCGTCATCATGAAACTCACCTCCTCGCTGTGACCGTAGCGAAAATCCGGTGGCCTGGCGAGGATCAATGTCTGTGGCGCGGATGTTGTCAGGGAGGCCGCGGGGTGAGCCCGCGGAGCCGGCGCCCCAGGTGAGACCATGGGGGGACAACGGGAACGGGCAGATTCTCCGGCACCCACTCCCGCCATTGGGGCAACCCCACGGAAAAGGCTGAGGCGCCGCCCAAGATCAAAAACAACGCCGTCCAGGCGACTAGCAGCCAGGACCAATCGGCCGACCGCGAGGCGGTCGGGGGCGTCCACGTTGGCCACGCGAGCGGAATCCCCCAGGTGTCGGCTTGCTGCGCCACGCGTTGGCGGAATTCCGCGGCGTGCGGCAGCCGGCGCAGGATGCGGCGGCGAATCGCCACGGGCTCCAAGCCCCATTCCGCCGCCACCTGCGACACCGGGCGGCCGGTGTGGACGACAGCCTCCAACACTTGGTTCAGGGCATCTCGGGTGAGTTCTTCGTGCGGCAGTAACCACGGCGGAAAGAGGGTTTCCACCGTGCCACAGGCGCGGCATCGGACATGCACGAGCGTGATCCGATCGCGATGCTGCCGAGACCACAGCACCCAGCGATCAGGTGACCCCTGAAAACACCGCGGTCGGCCGCACTGTGGGCAGAGATGCTCGGGATCGTGCTCCACAAATTGTTGATACGCGGTGCAAAGGTCTTCAAAACTCGCTATACTTTCCAGGTGTGGGAAAACAGGCTGGGGGTCTGGGGAGACTGAGACAGCCTGTTTCTTTTTCGCGCTCCTCCCTAAAATGGAAAACCATGTTTAAGAATCCAGGACATCTGGGGTCCTGGACAAGTTTTAAGGACGAATTCGTCGGGGAAAAGCAAATCCTCATAAAAAATGATCGCGCCAGCAATCATGAGACAATCGTCAGATAACCACGACAGACAAGTCAAGACTTTACAGCAGTCCTTAAAAAACTTCCGCAAGCATCGGTAAGCAAAACCATCAAACCTTATCCGCGAGGAGTATAGCAGCCGCCAGGATGGCAACCGGGCGGGTGTCCGGTCTGCCCGGGCTGGGATGAAATGTACCAGCGCACTTCGGGTAACGTCGGGTTTAGGCGACCCAATGGGCCGTGGCGAACAGCGCGACAAACAGGATGCCGGTTGGGATGGCCAGGGCGAAGTATACGTAGCGAACGGTTCGCCAACGGGCCATGAGCGCGCCTAAACCGGCAAATACCGGAAACGCCTCCAAGACCAGCCGCGGCATGGACATCAAGGGATTGCCCTGGGCCGGATAGGACAAGGGGACCAGCAGGGCCAAGCCGGCGTAAAGCACCAGGTAAAACGGGATGCGCCGGGCGGCGGCCAACAGCAAAGCGATGGCGACCAGCGCGAACAAAAAGTTCCAAAAATTGCTGATTGCCGAGGAAGGCGGGCCTAAGGCAAATAATGTCTGCAGATTGGTGGCTTGCGCAGCGTAGCGCCAGGAGAATCGGGCCGCTTGCCACAGCGTTTGGTACGGGGGCAAGAAATGACGGCCCCAATTGGATTGGGCCCGCTCGAAGACCAAGGGATCGCCGAACAGGGGCATCAGGTATGCCATGTAAGCCGCGACTCCGGCAGGGACCCATAGCACCTGGGCCAGCACGCGCAGGCGAAAACCCTCTTGCCGCCAAATCAGCCAAGCCAGCGGCGCGGCCAGCAAAATGCCGTACATGGTGACCAAAGTGGCTAGCGCCGCTAAGGGTCCCGCTAGCCAGTACCTGCGGATGCGGCCAAAATAGAGGGAACTTGTGGCCAAGACGAGAAAGAGACTTTCCGAATACACCGCATTGGCATAGAATGCGGTCGGGAAAAAGGCTAGGCCTAGGATCGCATACCACGCCGTGCGCTCGCCTAAATCGATCCGCACCAACTGGTAAAAGAACCACAGCGCTCCGGCAAACGCCACCACCGAGACCAGCATGCCGGAGACTACCCCCGCGCCCAAAAGACGCATGGTCAAAGGATACAAGGGGAAAAACGCGGTGGCGGTGGGCCGTCCTTGATAACCGAAGGTGGCGATGGAGAGATACCACAAGCCGTCCCAATGAACCCAAAGCCCGATTAGGGACCGGTACAGCATGTCGCCGGGAGGGGGCAGCGTGCCTTGCGGAGCCTCCACCCACGCGTGCGGGAGATAAATGTAGGCGAGACTGGCGACCTCGATGAAGAAAATCCGCGAAAGGACGAATACCCAGGCCAGGGTTTTTATTGCTGGCCAAGGGGTCTTGCGCCTTACCTGTTCCGAGCGGCCGGGGGCGGTGTCGACCGTCTCGACGGTCGCGTTCGCCCGGTCGCTGGGGATTGGTGTCCATCCCATGTCGTTAGCCATGCACCCTCCCGTGATGTGCCGGATGACGTGTCAGGTGCCCTGTTTGCAACGAGTCGCCCCGGATGTAGTTGGCCAGCAGGAAGAGCTGATAGCTGGTCAAATTGGTCGCCGAATTCTTTGGTATCACCAGCAACGAACTGGCCGCCAGCGGATTGACCAGGGGCAGCCGCGTCGTCATCTCCGTCAATAGGCGGATTTCCGCGGACGGGGCCGTGCGACCATTAGGATACCCCAAAATATTCAACATGGTCAAAGGAGTTTCCTGTGCGGGCCAGCCCGTGGCGTGGTAGTAGAGGGCATGCAGGACTAACTGCAAATCGGCGGAAGTGATGACGAAATAGCGGGGTACGGAAATACCCAGGGCCCGGGATACGACCGAGGCGGTCTCTTTGGCGGGAACCGCCGAGGCGGCCAGATAGAGGGGCTCGCGCGTCCCGTCGACGGTCACGGGAGTCTCCCCGGAAACCGGAATGACGGTGAGGACCCGCGACTGGGGCTCTACCACCGCCAGGAAGGATATAAACGCCGGCTGCAGCGGTGTTCCCTGAATGGCGACGAGCACCGTCATCGGCCGCCGTTGATTAAATACGTTGACGCGGCTGGTCACGTTGGCATGAGAGGCCAGCGATATGGCGATGGCGATTGCACCGGCAAGTGCCAACAAAAGCATCACCCCTATTTGTCGTGGTCGAAAACCGACGCGACGCCTTGTAGATGGTTCCATGTTGCGTGTCATCAGTTGCTGGTTCCCCCCTCAGCCGCTTGCGCACTACCCTGGTCGCGTGGAATCGGATCTCGACCTGCCTGGAGGAATCCGGGCCAACGGCGACTTGCCCGTTCGTTCCAGTATGCCCATGATTTTGTCTCCCATCACGCCCCCTCATCCCCCGACAGGCGGTCCACCGGGTGCCCTCTCCGCCACGGTTCGCCCCCGCTGACGATGGCGGGGGGGCATCCGCTGACCGGCCCATCTCCGCGCGCCGCGCAGGTTTGGTCCCGTCGGCGGCCATCGGTGGTCTGCTACGCTTTTGACTAGTGTATCATGACCGTAACCGGAGACCGACCCGGCCACGACGGAGTAAGGACGGTGCAAGATGTGCGGACGGTTTTCGCTGGCCCTGGATTGGGCGGAGATGGAACGCGAACTGCCCTTTGACCACGATCCGGGGCCCTGGCTGCCCCAGTACAATATCGCGCCCGGCGCCTTGGTGCTGTGCGTTGCCGCCGCGGGCGGGCAGCGTCAGGGCAGGCTGGTGCGGTGGGGGATGGTGCCGCCGTGGGCGGGCGAGCAATCGTCCGGGCGCGCGCTGATTAACGCCCGCGTCGAGACGGTGGACCGCAAGGCGAGCTTTCGCGTCGGCCTGCAGACGGGTCGCTGCCTGGTTCCGGCTGACAGCTACTATGAGTGGGCGCCCGGGACCGCCCCCCGTCAACCCTATCGCATCGTGCCGGTGGGCCACACTCTGCTGTGGATGGCTGGCCTCTATCAAAGTTGGGACGACCGTCGCCGCGAGCAACGGGTGACCGGCCTGGTCATCCTGACCCGCTCGGCGGTTCCGGCGGTGGCGGCGATTCATCCCCGCATGCCAGTGATCTTGTCCCGGGAGTTGGCGGAACAGTGGTTGTCCGCTCGCGGGAGCGAAGTTGACCCGATCGTTCGGCCGCCGTGGCCGGATCCCGGGCCGCTTCGGGCCTACCGGGTGGGCTTGGCCGTGAACCGGGCGGGTCAGGGAGGGCGGGAACTTCACGCGCCGTGGGCGGACGAGGTAACGTAGTCGAGAAAACCGCCGACGGCCCGCTCCAGGAGCTTATACACGTCATCAAAGCGGCCCGTCGCATACGGATCGGGCACGTCGCGCCCGGGCGCTCGCAGCGGATCGAATTCCAGCACCCGGCGGACGCGCTCCGGATGGGTGGGGCCAAGCGCCATCACGTCGCGGTAATTGTCCTCATCCATGACCAGGATCCAGTCCCACCGGGATAATTCCGCAGCGGTCAGCTGGCGGGCGGTGATTCCCGTCCAATCCACCGCGTGCGCGTTGAGCACCCGTTGCGTTCCGCGATGGGGACGCTCCCCGACATGCCAGGGACCGGTGGCAGCCGAGTCGACCACAAAGCGGTCGGTCCAACCCCGAATTTGCACTTGGTGGCGAAACAGCGCCTCGGCCATCGGGGAGCGGCAGATGTTGCCCAGGCAGACAAACAAGATCCGTTGTGGAGGACGGCGGGTGCTCATCCGCTGGCCTGAATGGTGACGCTGATAATGGAATAGGGATGAACCGGCATACTGTCTTCACCCGTGGTGGGATTGGTGGTGACGGCGCCGTCGGCGATGGTCTTGACCACCGCCCACCCCTGGGTGACCCGGCCCAATTCCGTGTAAATCGGATCTTGATTCAAGGTTTCGCTTTCGCTGCCGGTACAGATGAAAAACTGGCTGCCGTTTGTGTTGGGGTTGTTGGCGTTAGCCATGGCCACGATGCCGGGTTGATAGGGAAAAGCTCGGGGCAGTTCCCCGTTCCATTGGTATCCGGGGCCGCCGGTTCCGTTGTTGAGAGGATCTCCCGTTTGAATGATGAAGGGGGCCAATACCCGGAAAAACCGGTTGCCATTGAAAAAGTCGTGGTGAGCCAAAAAGACGAAATTGTTGACTGCGACCGGATCTTGTTTCGCGAACAAGGAGATGGTGAAGGTTCCGGCGGTGGTTTTGATGACCGCCAGATAGTGGCCGTTGGGATTGATGGTCATAGCGGGCGGATGCGACCAATGCCGCACAACCGGGTGGGGTTTTGCCGTTGCGGGCGGATGCGCCGGCGGGCTGGCGGTCGCGCCGCACCCGACCAGGATGGTGGTCAGCGCCCCGCCCGCCACCAGCCCGAAAAAACGGTGCATAGAATCTACTCCTTCTGATGGCTGCGATTGGGAGATCAGCCGATTCGTTGATGGTGTCGGTGAAGATTGTACCATGTTATTCTTTGCGTTCGCCAGGTGTGCGGCCGCTCCGGTGGGCGACCATGGCTAAGACGATCCAGGCCAGGGCCGAGCCCATGGCTCCGGGCCATCCAGCCCAGTGCCAGGCGGCGCTGCCCAAGCCGGAACCGCATGCCCCGCCCGTGAAGAACACCACCATGTAGAGGGTATTGGAGCGCGCGCGGGAATCCGCGCGCACCCGGTAAATACGCGCTTGATTGGCGATGTGGGCGGTGTTGGTGGCCAAATCCAGCAAGAGGGTCGCGAGGATTAACAGCAGCAGGATGCTGCTGAAAACCCACAGTCCGGCATACGCCAGGGCGGCTCCCAAAAGACCGAGCCAAACGGTATAGCGCGGGTCGCGCCGGTCCGCCAATCGCCCAGCCAACGGGGCAGCGGATGCGCTGGCCGCTCCCGCCAAGCCAAAGAGTCCGATCAGGGCGGGGGGGTAATGGTAGGGAGGGCCGCCGAGCCGAAACGTCAGGGTTGTCCAAAACGTGGAAAGGGCCGCAAACAGACCGCCACCGGTCAGTGCGGCCGAGCGCAACACCGGCTCTTCGCGCCACAGCCGGGGCAGCGACGCGAACAGCCGAAACGGCGACAGGGCCTGGGCGTTGGCGGGAGGGGGCTGGGGAATGACCCCGAACACCAGCGCGGCCCAGAGTGCCATAAAAGCGGCCGCCAGTTCGTACATCGCCCGCCAGCCCACCAGGTTGCCGACCAGGCCGCTTATGGTGCGGGCACCCAAGATGCCGATCAACAGGCCGCTCATCACCCGTCCCACCACGTGGCCGCGGTCGGATTCGATGGCGATGTCGGCGGCCAGCGGCAGCGCAATTTGCGGCACCACCGTAAAGAGCCCAATCAACAGACTGGCGCCGTCCAGCCAAAGGACGCTGGGCGCGGCGGCGGCGAGGCCGAGCGCGGCCGCGGTCAACAGGAGCAGCCGGGTCATCAACTTGCGGCGGTCGACTGCGTCGGCCAGCGGTACAAACGCCAACAGGCCGATGGCGTACCCAATCTGGGTCATCATCGGCACCGTGCCAAGCCGGGCGGGAGGCGCGTCAAAGGTGCGGGCCATGAGGCCCAACAGGGGCTGGCTATAGTAAAGATTGGCCACCCCCGCGCCGGCCAGCACGGATAACATGCCGACCGCGTGGCGGTGATGAGTAAGCTCCCCGTGGTAGCGCCGTTGCAACATGCCGTTCTCACCCCGGTCATTGTACCGGAATCGGTGGCGGGATCGTACTGTTTTGGAACGGTGTAGGCGTCCTGGTCAGCTGGCGGCGTGGTGACGACGTGTCGCGGGCGGGTGCCCGAGCGGAACGAAGTGCAACCCGATAGTGTGGTACTATTTGGATAGAGGACGGCAAGCACCAAGGAGGACGGGCGATGCGGGCGATTTCGCTCAAGGAATTTGGCGGGCCGGACGTGTTGCGGCTACGGGAGGTGCCCAAACCGCGACCCGGCCCGGACGAAGTGTTGATTCGGGTCGAGTCGGCGGGCGTCAATCGAGCCGACTTGCTGGAACGGCAGGGTCTTTATCCCCCGCCCGGCCCCCGCCGGGCCCATCAAATACCCGGGTTGGAGTGTGCCGGGGTGATCGAAGCGGCAGGCGATGCGGTGACCACGCTGCGGGTGGGCGATCGGGCGATGGCGCTCCTGCCCGGGGGCGGCTACGCGGAGTTCGCGGTGGCGCACGAACGCCTGGTGCTGCCGGTTCCCGCAAGCATGTCGAGCCTGGCGGCCGGGGGTGTGCCGGAGGTGTTCTTGACCGCGTTCGATGCGTTGTTTGATAAAGCGGGCGTAGCCATGGGAGATCGGGTGCTGGTTCATGCCGGGGCATCGGGCGTGGGGTCGGCGGCCATCCAACTGGCGAAGGCGGCCGGCGCCCGGGTGGTTACGACGGTAGGCTCCCAATCTAAACGGGACGCCGCGTTGCGGTTCGGCGCCGACTACGCGGTGGTGTACCGCGATGAGTCGTGGCCAGCGGCGGTGCGCGCCTGGAGCGACGGAGAAGGTGTTTCGGCGATTTTGGATTTTGTGGGCCGCGACTATCTGGCGGACAATGTCGGGGCGCTTAGCCCCGGCGGTTGTCTCGTGATCATTGGCACCCTAAGCGGCAGCGAGTCGTCGCTCAACTTGGGCCGGGTGTTAAGTCAACGGCTGAGCATTCGCGGCACGGCCTTGCGCTCACGCCCGCTTGAGGACAAAATGCGTTTGGTGCAGGCGTTTCGGCGCCGGGCGTTGCCCGGGGCCGAGCGGGGAGATTGGGCTCCCGTCGTCGATCGGGTCTTTGCTCTGCGGGACGCGGCGCAGGCGCATCAGTACATGGCAACCAATGCCAACATCGGTAAAATCATCCTGCGCTGTGCGGAGTGATTATCGCGGCGGCCGTTTCGAGAACCGTGCGGAGTGCGTTCGGTCCGGGTGAGAGACCGTTCGGCAGGCGCCCCCCAGCCGCACGGGCGTGACCACCTCCCGCAAACGCGGTTTCCATCAGCTTGGCGGCATCGATGCTGGCGTCGCTGCGGGCTGAAAGCCGCCCATCCGGTTTGACAATCAGCACGAGGTTGGCACCCGCCGTTAGCAGTGTGTGACAAATCTCATTCACTGATCCCTCATCGTCCAACGCGACCCCGGCCAGAACCTGGCCGTCCGGGAGGGTAACCCGCTGCGATTGCTCGACGTGGCGCGTTACGAAGGCCCGTTCCGCTCGGATGATGCGGGCCAGGTTATCGCCTTCGAGCGCATCAAACGGCACCCATCCCTGGGCGAAGCGCTGACGGAACCAGTCCCAGCCCAGAGCATGCAGCAAGCGATGGAGATTTTGGCCCGCGCTGTGGTCCGGGTGCCAGAGGTCGTAGCGCTCGACGTCCGTCACCAGGCGAAGCCAGCGGCCGCTGGCCGTCAGCCATCCCTGTTCGAGCGCGTAGTCATACATGAGCCGACATCCTGACCGGCTCAGGTCGATGGTTACCCGGGGTTTGCCGAGCAATGACAGGGCTGATTGATGGTGGTCCAAAAGCCACGCGATGCGGTGCCGCCAAACCGACCAGTCGGGTTCGCGCAGGGACACGTCCGCCAGATAGACGGGCCGATTATCGGCGATCGCTTGCAGGCCTTGCGTGACCCGGTCCGGCTCCACAAAAATTGGCGAGAGCCCCGATGCGACTCCCACCAGCGCCGCCGTGGCCCCATCTAGGCAGTTGTCGTGTGTAATCAGCCATCCGCGTTGCGCGTCCAGCGCGCCACCTCCTTCGTGATGGAGACCCCTCCCGCGCCCTGGGCGGC
Organism: Bacillota bacterium; assembly: GCA_021797825.1. GTDB lineage: Bacteria > Bacillota > Sulfobacillia > Sulfobacillales > Sulfobacillaceae > JAJZZA01. The sequence goes on from JAJZZA010000053.1 coordinate 21,171, forward strand.
ATTTGCCCAGAAGGCGAGATCAATCCAGGATGTCGATGCGGTTGGCTTCAATGGTGTGCCCATGCGGCACTCCCACCAGCCGAACGCGCGTGCCCGCCCGTAAGGGAACGCTCATTTGGTCCAGGATCTCCTGGCGCGCTACGATCGTAATCAGGGACTTCTCGTTGTTGGTGGCGACCGCCAGAAATCGGCGAACAGGAAAGGGGCCGCGACTGGCCGAGGTGTTGCCGGCAACCAGAATGGTTGCGCCCACCATCAAGAGGACTGCCAGGTTGCGCCGTGTGGCCATCGCAAGGCTCCTTCCTGTCATTGCGGCAATTGGCACACCATACGAAATTCCCTGCATCCTTGGTGCGCCCAAATGATGGGCCGCGATTCCCCTAGACTATTCGCGATGCGATCGCGAAATCCTGTTGGTTCTATCTGAAGTCTGGCTAAATCGTCTGCTGGCCATACCGCCGCGTCTTCCGGCGTGGTTGCGCCCCGGCCTGGTGTTTGGCCTTCCGCAGGTCCTTGAGAAAGCGCGGGTCCTTTAGGATTCGCAGGACGTCGTCATGATGCAACGTGACCCAGGACACGCTAACCCCGCGGCAATTACAGACGTTCCTGACGCGGTATCAGACGATCATCCCAGCGGGATTAG
>JAJZZA010000143.1 GCA_021797825.1 Bacillota bacterium
TTGAACTGGGCTGGATGGCGGCCGCTGGTGTCGGCCACACACTCGCTGATCGCCTGGTTGAACGGTCCAAACTTCGGATAGGACCGGCCATGGAGGCACCACCCGTACTCGCTGCATAGCTCGTCGGGCTTCACAAACTTCCCGAGCCGTGCGATGAGATTGAGGTTGGGTAAAGACGTCGGCAGCCATAGCCAGGTCATCCCCGCGTTCCGCCTCGGCCATCCCAGAGGCATGGCATTGATAACGCGCATTATCCAGCACGAGGGGGATCGGCAGGTCGGTAAACCGCTTGACGAGCTGATTGAGCAGTGTGACCACACTCTCAAGGTTGATGTCAGTGTCATTGGTGACCGTGATGACCTCGTGCGTGACCGCGTGCCCATTCAAGCGTTGACATCCGGAGGGGGCTGTCGGCAAGAGAAGACGGGTCAGACACCACCAGGAACCCAGCGAGGTGCCCAAGACAAAGTACGCCGCATCGACGAAAAAGACCTGGCGGCGCCCCGCCTTGGCCGCGTCGAAAACGGGGGTGAGTTCGGCATCCAGGAATAGTTGCTGCGCGACCGGGTCCGCTTGGGCCGGATGGGGCCGGGTTTGCGCCGGCTAACCCCGGTTTTTTTGGCCATTCCCGGACTGGGGCCGGGCTCCGGCGGATGCCCGTCATGGCTTCGATCGGCTCCACGGCTGCTTGCACGGTGTGGGGCGGTCAATGTCTCCCGCAGGGTGGTGGCATGGCGATCCCAGGCTGCCGTTTGGGGATGGGGGTTCAACTGCCGGAGGGCCGCGAGGAGTATCGTCACGGCGCACGCAGGACGATGACCCCGGGCGACCATGGCGTCAGACCGGCAACACCAACAACGCCCGCCTCCATTGGAAGGCCCAGACACTCCGGAAACCCCGCACGCCCAGCGATCATCCCCACGCAGGGCGGTCGGCATGCGTCGAGGACCGCGGAGCGCGAACACGACCAGTCGGCCACGGTCCCGAGGGTTCCCGGGTTGGCCGCATGCTGGTGTCAAGTGTCGATAAACGGGTTGCCGCCGCAAGAACTCGGCACGCTGAATCTCGCCAACACGCCCCCTTTGTGCTACCATAATTCTGTCGCCATGCGAACGCGAGGACTCTGCGGGCGGGCGGCTTTGACCGCGAATCGTCCCGAGTTCTGGGCCCAGTTCCACTGGGACGGGCCAGCCCAGCGAACCACAACAGGCAAAGGCTTCTCCCGGGAGAGCCGGGAAGCGATTTTCAGTCTACAGGAGAGGTGCCGTCATGGTTATCCGCGACGCGATGGCCATTAGCTTCCGGATCGGGTACAACGCATCATCCCCCAAGGAATTTTTATGCCCTGAAGGCGTTTTATCCGGCTGAGCCAGGCACTCGCGGCGCGAGCACTCCGCAGCGGCATGCTTCCTTCGGTTCCCGGACAAACGTCCGGGAATTTTCCATTGCGATGGATTCCGAAGGAGGAGCCTTATGTCAGCGACTGCCCGCAACCAAATGGCCTATACCGCGTTTACCGTCTTTTGGTCACTGCGTTTTACCGACGGTCTCTGGATTCTGTATCTTCTGCATTGCCACTGGTCCTTGTTTGAAGTCGGCGTGGCTGAATCGGTGTTTCACATCGTATCTCTCATCTCGGAAATTCCGGCTGGTGTCTTTGCCGATCGTGTAGGTCGGCGCGAAAGTCTTTGGGCCGGTTTAGCCATCGGCGCTTTGACCACCCTGCTCACTTTTTGGCTCGCCCCGCGGAGTGTCGGGTTGGGCACACTGGCGATGGGCCTCGGCGCATTGGGCTGGACCTTCGTGGGAGGGGCGGATCAAGCCCTGTTATATGCCATAACCGCCGAGATACCGGACGTATCGGCGCGGTTTGCCGCGCTCTATGGCAAAGTCGCGGCGCTTTCGCTGGTGGTAACGGCCGTGGCGGTCGCCGCCGGGGGCCAGACGGTTCGGTATGGCACCTGGGAAACCCCGTATGCGTTAACCGTTGGCGCTAAAATCCTCGCCATGACCGCTCTGCTCTTCATCTCGTTGCCATCGGCTCCCCCCGTCCCCGCCCGCAAAACCGGCGGGCTGCCTGCCACCTTGGCGCAGAGTTGGGGAGTCGTCCGCCACACTCCTCGCTTATGGCAGTTGGTCGCTTTTGGGGCCATCCTTTCCACCATTGCCACCACTAATAACCTTCTCGCGCAATCCACCCTGTTCAGCAAAGGGGCGAACCCCGCTTTAGTCACCCTGGTGATCGGTTTGGCTCACGGAGTTGGCGCCCTGGGAAGCCTCATCGGGGGACGTCTGGCGTCAAGACGGCGCAGGCGCACCCAGCTCCTCATTTCCGGAACCGGCGTCTTCGCAGTTTTTTTGAGCGCTATCGGGATTCTTCCGCTTTATGGCGCTATCGGCTCCCTATTGGGCGGCGCCACCGCCGACGGCTACCTGGAACCAGTCTACCAGGCCGCGCTCAATGAGATAACGCCCGAGTATCTCCGCGCCACTGTTCTGTCCTATCCCGGCGCCGGGTTTAGCATAGGCATGATCGTCGTTTTCCCGGTGGCCGGATGGGTGATGGTTCACGGACACCTCGCGCTGGCGTATCAATTCGGGTCGGCCATCCTGGTGTTGCTCATGTTCTGGCTCCGGGGTTGAGCCGGGGCAGGTGCATGGCAAGCCGTCGCCTGGAGCGCACCCCGCAACCTCTGCGCCGGCGCTGCCCCGCTTCCTCGCGTCGCGCGCCAACCCGGTTTAGCAAAGGCGCCATAAAACCCCTTGCTTTAGCTATGGGGACCGTTCATCCTACAATACAGGACGGACTGGTGTCCGGTCCTACAATACAGGACGGACTGGTGTCCGGTCCTACAATACAGGACGGACTGGTGTCCGGTCCTACAATACAGGACGGACTACCCCCGAACGGGACGGCTCGGGCGCCCGTGGCGTCCGGCCCCGGAAGGGGGTTAGGCGTGGGGGGTCTCCCTGCACCAAGTCCCCATCTGGTCATACGTGCGAGGAGATACGCCGGTGAAAACCCTGGTCATTGCAGAGAAGCCCTCCGTAGCCCGTGATCTGGCCAAGGTCCTATCGCCTGGGGCGGAGCGCCACGCCTCCTATTGGGAAGGTCCGCGGATCGTGTTCAGTTGGGCGTTGGGGCACTTGGTAGGCTTGTCCGATGCCTCGGCCTACAATCCCCGCTATCGCACCTGGCGCCTTGAGGACTTGCCGATCGCGCCCGCAAGCCTAACCTACCGCCCCTTGCCGACAGGACGCGAGCAACTGGCCGTCCTCGGCCGGCTGTTGCATCGGCCGGACATCGCGGAGCTGGTCAATGCCTGCGACGCGGGGCGAGAGGGAGAACTGATCTTCCGCTTGATCTATCAAGAGACCGGGGCCGCCCTCCCGGTCAAACGTCTTTGGCTCTCCGAAACCACGCCCGACGCCATCCGGGCGGGTTGGGAGCATCTCAGGCCTGCTTCGGAGTTCGATCGGCTGGGAGACGCCGCGTTGGCGCGCGCCGAGGCCGATTGGCTGGTTGGCATTAATGCCACCCGGGCCTTTAGCGTACGCCATCGCGACAAGCTAACCATTGGCCGGGTACAAACCCCCACGCTCGCCTTGGTGGTGCGCCGCGATCTCGAGATTCGCGCGTTCGTGCCCGAACGCTTTTATCAAGTCGTTGCCTCGTTCGAATCCCCTTCCGGCCCCTATTTAGGCCTCTGGGTCAAATTGTCCGCCACGGGAACCGTTGAAACCGACCGTTTCTCCACCCGCGAGGAAGCCGCCGCGGTCGCGGCCCATGCACCTACGCCGGCTACCGTCGCTTCGGTTCGGCAAACCCCGCAAAAACTGCAGCCGCCCCTGTTACCCAACTTGTCGGATGTTCAACGCGAAGCCAACCGGCGGTTCGGCCTGCCTGCCGCCAAGACCTTGTCTCTGGCTCAAGCCCTGTACGAGGCC
>JAJZZA010000007.1 GCA_021797825.1 Bacillota bacterium
TGGCAACGCCCGCCGTCGGCACCCTTGGATTTCCCGGGGGGCGTGACACCCCGGACACGGCCGCAGGGCGGGCAACATGGTGATCAAAAACTGGGTGTAAAGCTGACAGACAGCCTCAAAAGCCGTTATACTAAATCCGGATTGCATGCACGGAGAGCAGGGGTCGGCTAGGACTCCCTGCTCTTGCCTCCTTTACGGAACGTTCTATTCCGTATCAAACCGGATCCAGGGATTCAATTCAAAGATTACGTCCGAATTTGCAAGATTTTGGCCCATGGCCCGCGGCCACGGAAAGCAGGACGAATCCTATGCGTTGCGGACAAATAACGTGAGACCTAACAGCCTTGGCGACCATTCTGCCCGCCACCATTTTCCTCCGGAGCGGAGACGGGTGGGTTCCCGCCGACCCGTCGGGTCGGCGACTCCCGGGGCGTCCGGGATTGACGGGGCCGGACGCGCCGATTGCCGACTCCCCCCAAGGTCCTGCAGCCCGCTCCAACGCCCCTGCGGCTGAAGGCAAGTTCGGCGATCCAAGTCCATCACGGGCGCGATGGGGACGGTCGACTCCCTCGGCGTCGCGCCGAACTCGGCGTGGTCCCACGCCAAGCGTTGTTGCTGGTCGGTGTCGATTCACGCTGTTTTCCGCACATTCCCTCGGGATGAGTATCCGACACGACACACGATGACTCATACCAGTCGATCGGTCCAGGGGTGCGAAATGCAAGGTTGAGGTAAGTTCTGCCGCAAATGATACCGATTGCCAAGCTCGGTCAACGGGTCGCGAATGGCCCAATCCGGGGAAGGGGTGGGAACTTCGGCGGGATGGTCGATCACGACGACCACCACCCAATACCCCTGCTACCGGTAGGGAACCCGCCACCCGTGGAGCCAGACCATCTTGGGCAATCCGTCGCCGGAACGGGTCCAGAGGGAAACCAGTAGGCCGGGAGCCAAGGCGGCTTGGATTTTCTCCCATGATTCGTCTCCGTGCGCGTCCGCCAAGCGCAAGGCCAACATCTCACCCCAAGGCGGTTCTTGGCCGCCATAGGAGGCGGCCGCCCAGAATCGCTGCGCATCGGCATTCATGCTCACCGTGTCCCCCGCCTCGGTGAGCAGCACCACCGGCAGCGGCAATTCATACAACACCTGAGCGACATCCCCAGGCCGCAAATCCGCCAGAGGTCCCGGTCCTTATCTCCTGCGCCCGGCATGACGGCCCGTTCGCCCACCCGCTTAAGGGGTCGGCCGGTTCCCGCTTGAGATATCCCCGCCAGGCGGGTAAGCTGGTGCGTGGGTTCGCCAGCCGCCGGGGACATCCGGCGAGCGGCCCGGACCCGTTTCGGAAAGGGGCCACGATCATGGAGCAACGCACGCTGGGCCGCACCCGTCAGACCGTAAGCGTAGTCGGCTTAGGCGCCCTCGAGTTGGGCCGGAGGTGGGGGATTGGGCCAAAGCACCTGCAGACTGTTCCGACCGAGAAGGACGCTAGCCGCCTGTTGGACGGTGCGCTCGATGCGGGAGTCACCCTCATTGATACCGCAGCCGCCTACCACCAAAGTGAACGGCGGATTGGCCAGGCCATCGCCCACCGCCGCACCGAATATTTCTTGGCGACCAAGTGCGGCGAGCACAACGCCGAACCCGACACGTTTTACGATTTTTCCTACGGAGCCATCGAACGCTCCATCAAGGCCTCGTTAGCGAATCTCAAGACGACCCGCATCGATCTGCTCCAAATTCATTTCGGTCCGGAGCCGTGGCGAGTCATTGCCGAAGGCCATACCCTGCGGGCCATGCAGGACGCACGCGAACAGGGTCTGGTCCGTTATCTGGGAGCTTCCTGCAACGTAGACGTGGCCGACGCGCTGATCCGGTCCGGAGAGTTTGACGCTTTGCAACTGGAGTATAACCTGCTCCAGCGGGACGCCGAGGACACCATCAAGCATGCCGCCGACCACGGACTGGGGGTCGTCGTGCGGTTTCCGCTGGCGATGGGATGGCTCACTCCGAGAGCGGCCGCGCTACTGCCCCATGATCCCGAGCGGGCAGCCAAAATGACTCCCCTCCTGTCGCTGGTTGACGGGGATTGGCAGGCTTTATACCGGCTTGCCCTGCATTTTGTGGCCAGGCTGCCCGAGGTCTCCTCGGTCCTCGTCGGGACCAAAAATCTCGACCATCTCACTCAAGCCATCCGCGCCTTGGCGGAGCCGATTCCGCCGGACTGGCTCCGCGCGGCAGCACGCGGGGAAGCGCCGAAACGGCGGTAAGCGGCGGGATCGGGCGGCGTAGGGGACTGCGGGCCGGGCAATTTGGCCGCCGCGCGGTTGCCCGCCCGCACGAAACCCGCAACCCAGCCGGATAGTCCCCACCATCCGCCCAAGGCGTGGTGAGCCCACTACGGGCTTGGCAACCGTCTCAGACTCGGCCCACGTCCGCCCCCGTTAACATCCCCGAAGTGGCACCACGACCCTGCGAGGGGTCCGGTGCACCGCTTGCGACGCATCCAGCGGTCACGTCCTGCGCTAGCGTGCCGGCAGCGTGAGCGGACGCCATTTGACGGCCGCTATGGCTCACCGCCCGGTCGGTCCCGATCGCGGATAACCCAGCGCCGGCCGCCGGGGTTCCGGGCGCACTGAACAGTCGGTGCACGCCGTCAAAGCACGGGCGCGTGTTGGCCTTTGAAATAGGGTCAAGACGGCGCTATGCTTTCGGGTGCCGCACTCGTGGACGATGGTCGCAAACCCTGAACACAATACCCTCAGCTCGAAACTGGCAGGTCAATCGCAGTTCCAGAGAAGCCCGAAGCTCCCAGACATCGCTCCGACCGAGGACGCGTTTGGTCTCGACGCTGGGATGATGAAGGTTGTCCTGGACCCGGTCAACGGCGTCCAACACGGCTTGCTGTTCGGATGGCGGCAACAGCCGGAAAGCCCGGACAAAACGGGCCGTGTAGTCGACGTTCACGGCTCGGCCCACGCAGCAGCCGCCCGTTTTAGGGTCTCTGACGCCCGTTCGTCGGCGTGCCCGCGGATAACCCGCTCAGCCGCGATATCCTGATCCGCTTCCTGTTCCGCCAACTGCCAGGCGTCCTGCCAAAACCAGGCCTGGTCGGGATCGACCGGCAGGTGCCTCTTGGGCCGCAACAAAATGCCCCGGGCGCCCTCGACGATTTCCACTTCTACCGAATCGCCCTCCCGCAATTGAAGGCGGTCGCGCACCGCTTTGGGCAAGGTAATTTGTCCATGACGGGTGAGTTTGGCAAGCATTGCACTCGGCCCCTTTGAAGCGAAATAAGCAATCGGGCAACGGCCTCGATTCCATTATACGCCCAAACGGAGGCATCGCGAGCGGCGCATCCGCCAAAATACCGCCGAAGCCTGGGCCATTGTCATAGCCGTCTGGAGCCCTGGTGGCGATCCGACTCGCACGGACCTCGCGGTGCCCAACCGGCCCGCGCCGGTCAGCTACTCCCCGCCTTCACAAAAGGATCCGCGCCTGGCAAACCGCAATCCCGGCGCATCGCGCAAGGCCGCCCGACAGCGTTCTTCCGGCGCCGGGCGAGCCATCGCCGTGGCTTGACGATCCCGCCCGCCTTCGCGACGATTCGCGGGGCGGCACCCGGGTCAGCCCCCCGCCTGCTCGGAAACTCGGTCATGCCGCCGCCTCCCCGGCAATTCCACCACCCGGTGCGCGGGTAAGGGGTGCTCGGGCAGCGCCACCGGCTCCAGCCGGGGACGCCTTTCGGGCCGACCGAACAGAAATCCTTGCGCGTAACGGACCCCCGCCTGGCGAAGCGCGACGAATTCGCCGGGGGTTTCGACCCCTTCCGCGATGACGGCGATGCCCAACGTGTGGCAGAGAGCCGCCACCGCCTTGACAACCTCCTGTTTCCAGCGATCACTGTCAATATCGACAATGATTGCCCGATCCAATTTGAGGATGTCCGGACGTAGGGTGAGTATCGCTCCCGGTCCCATATATCCCGCCCCATAATCGTCCAGGGCTATCGGATGGCCGGCGGCGCGCCAGTTGTCCACCTGTTGCAGCAGCAGCGGATTATCCAGCACCGGCTGCTGCTCGGACAGTTCCAGCGCCACCCGATGCGACGGAACCTCGCGGACGCCCACAACCGTCGGGATGTCGAGGCTCAATACATCCACGTTCATGAAGAGAAATTGGTGAGCCGGCAGATCGCCCAGGCGTTGCAATGCCAGACGCCGGGCGTTCGCCTCCAAAATATCGCGGTAGCCGAGCCGGGTGGCCGCGGCAAATAATACCCCGGGCGACTCCCAAGAGGTTCCCGGTCCCCCTCTCAGCAACGCCTCGTGACCGACCACCTGACCCGTGTCGGCATCGATAATCGGCTGCAAGGCGCTCCAAAGCTCGTGTCCCAAATCTTTCATCTCCCCGTACACCGGCTGGGCGCGGTTTGTTTTTGAGCACACGCTCACGCACTATGCGGTATTCGTGAGAGATACCGGAACTCCTTGTTATCGCCCCGACTTTCGCAGCACCGTCCGAATGCGACCAAGCCACCTGGCTTTGGCGGCCTTTTGGCCGAGCCCCGCGGCGGCCCGGGACTGCTGGCCGGGCATTGCCCCGTCGAGGCGCCAAAGAGGGTGATGCTCCCCGGGGGCGACACGCTCATCCCGCCGGACATCGGGCGGCGGCTTAGCCCCCGGCGGCTCACGCGGCAGGCTTCCGCCTGCCCCTTTCAATCCGGACTGACCATCGCCCGCTCTAATATTGGTAATATAAGGAGCGTTTTTTTCGAATCAAGTATCCGCCTCCCCACCAGCCACCCAGACTCACCAGCGCGTTCACCGCCAGCCCCAAACGCGGCCAGGCCTGGCCAACCAGCCCCAATCCGGACACTACGACGAATATCCCCAGCACGCTCAAGGTTAGCGTGACCACCAAGCGCTTGGGCATCGTGACCGGCACGGTGCCCAAGCGAAAATAGACCATGGCGAACGAAGAGACCACGATACTGGCATAGGTCAAAAGGAGGGCATTAAACAGCAAAAGCGGCCGGTGGATGTCGCCGGCCATCCATTCGGCGCCGAACAGCAACAGGACCAGGGCGGTGCCGGTGGGGACCAGCGACAGCAAGCGGCTTCGCCAGTAACGGTCGGGGGCAATAGGTGCCATGAAGCGAAGCGACATGCTCTGAATCGGCACCACGGAAAAGATGCTGGTGCCGAGCTGCAATCCCACCAGGCCGAACCAATAGATTGGCGCCCGTCCCAAAACCACCGGCACCCCCACACCCAAGAGCAACAGCACCGGCAGCAGCCATCGGGTCTTGCGCATAATCGCTCGATCGCGCCACCAAAACAGCCGGGCCAGCCCCCCGCCAGGGTTCTGCCACTGGTGATTTTCGGCAACGGCGGCCACCCCATCGCCCAGGCGCGCAGCGGCATCCGAGAATTCCCGCTTGAGCGGAAGCAACGTCAAGCCCATACCGCTCGCTATCACGCCGGCCATAACGAAAAGACTCGGGTCGGGACGCCCTTGGGCCAGATGGATAAGCAAGGTTCCCGGTATTCGGCTGAAACGGGGAGCGTGCTGCATTAAAAACGGGTACCCGATACCGACAATCACCATGAGCAATCCCATCAGCCCGGCAGCGCTTGGGCGCATCTTTTCCGGCAGCCGGGAGACCACGACGCTGACAAACCCGGTTCCCACTCCCAGATAGATAAAAAAGGCCGCGGAAAACAGCAGCGCCCCGGTCAGGATGGCCCAGACCGGACGGTACCGCAAGCTCAGGGTGAGGGTGATGCCGATGGACAACGTCAGCGCATTGAGCCCGGCGATGACCGCCATCCCGAGCAACGCCATGACCATTTTCGACCGCGGCGGGACCGGCGCCATCCCGAGCAGACCGGATTGGGCTACGCTTAGCGTGCGAATAAAGCTGTGGGACACCTGCATCAGGCCGAACACCGTCACATACAGGACAACCATGGTGATGCCGGTTGCCGCCGAATGGGAATCTTTGGCCACCATCACCGCAATCAGCGCCACTTGAAAGACGACACTGGCGACCAGCGGAAACAGTCCCTGAAACGTCAGCAGTTGGCGGCGCAGGAAGAGCATTTGCCACCGCACCAGATATCGGGTCACGATCCCTCCTCCGTCAACTGCAAAAAGACCGCTTCGAGCGTTTGCTCGCCATCGGTGAGCAGATCGCCCGGGGCCCCGTCCCACACAATCCGGCCGCGATGCATTATCAGGACGCGGCCGCAGAGCCTCTGCGCCATGTCCAGCAGATGGGTCGAAAGCAGGATGCTGTGGCCCTGGGCGCAGTATGTGCGAAAGACCTCTTGCAGGGCCAACGCACTAGCCGGGTCCAGACCCACGGTGGGTTCATCCGCCAGCAGCAACAAAGGTTCGTGCACCAGTTGCGCCACCAAGGCCAATTTTTGTTGCATCCCATGCGAATAACCGTCGCATCGGCGGTGAATCGCATCGTGCAATTGAAACCGGCGTACCAGCGGTTCGGCACGCGAGGACACGACCTCCGCCGACAGGCCGTACAAACCGCCCACAAACAGGATGTACTCCCATCCGGTCAGCAACGGAACCATCATCGGCTGATCGGCCAGATAACCCAGGGATTGTTTGGCCGCCAGCGGATGAGTAGCCATCGAGTACTGGCCGTAGGCAACACTCCCCGAAGTTGGCTCCATCAAGCCCGCCAACATCCGCAGGGTTGTTGTCTTGCCCGCGCCATTGGGGCCTAAAAGCCCCACCAAGGTCCCGGGCGCAATTGCCATATCCACGCCATCCACCGCCACCAGGCCGCCAAACCGACGGCACAGGCCGGTAGCCGTCATAATGCTTTGTGTCATGCTGACGCCTCCTTGCTGCGATGGCCGCAACCAAGGTGCCAATCCAGGCTAAACGCGCCGCCACGGCGTCTTAGGCACCGGTAACCATCGAAGCTCGCATAAATTGTGTCCGCGCCATTTCCAAGCCGGTCAATGGCATCTTTTGGGCCGGAGCGCCGCCGGGATCATCTTAAGGCCGAGGAATGCTTTCCTCCAACTCAAACCCGATGACGCCAAACCGGGGTGGCCAGTCAGCGCACGCCTCCGTCCGCCGGCCGAGGCGGTGCGGGCGGCACCGTGGCGTTTCGTGCGCGCGCCGCCGGCAGCACAAGATGGCACTGCGGGCCGCAATCCATCCCATCTTACGAGCCGGACCCTCCCCTTTTCACCGGGGAGCGGCCCGCCGGGATTTCCCGTTTCTGGCCATACCGACCCCAATCCGCCACCTTCCTGCGTTCTGGCCACGCGTCCTCTGGGGACCGGCGCTCAGTGGCCGGAATCTTTGTGAACCGGGCCGGCCGCCTGGAGTACCCCGCCGGCAAGAGTCCGCGGACCCAGGTCGCCCCCGCCGCCACGCCCGGAGCCCAGGGGTTTGGCCGCGCCGACAACCCTCCCCGGTCACGCTGCCGCTCGGCTCCCCGGACCGCACCCCGGTAGCCGGATAATGGACGGCCTGCCGCGGGCCCGGTCGAGCCGTGGAGGCAAGGCGACCCGGCCCGAAGCGAACGGTCCTTGCCCTTCCGGCCGGGGAGGACGGCCGACTGGCCCTTCGTCTTAGGCTCCGAACCGCCAAAAGGCAACGTACCGGCGATGGCGCCCCGGCGTGCCGGAACCGGACCCCAAAGCCAGGGCCGAATAGAAAGGCCGATCGTTTTACGCGTACCGGAACCCGGACCGCCGCGGGGTGCTCTTCCGAGATGCCCTGTCCACCCCTGCCGGCAGGATGTCCGCGCGGTTCGACAGCGGGCCTCATCCCAAGGCTGGATCTGGGCCTGGCGCGATCCGGGGCGACCGGGTAGCCGGATCAAGAGCGGACACGCCCCTCGCCTGGCCGACACCTCTCGCCTTCACAGCGAGTCCTCTCGATCCATCCGGAAATTCGTGCCTTCCCAGCGTTGTTCGGCGCTCCAGTAGATCGTAAACTCGATCCCGGAGATGCCGGTCAAGGGGATATCCCGGTAGTACATGCCCAGCGATGAGTCCTGTAACGGCGCGCTTTGGGTGTGTTGCCAGCCATCGGTGCTATAGACAATCAGACCCGGCCCGGCGACGGCGATGCGCAAGATGTGGTCGTCCCCATGCCAATGCCTGCGCTTGTGATTAAATTGCCAAAAAATCCGGGGGGAGGACCCCGATGGTGTCGAGGATGCGGTGTAACGGGCCGCAACCGGTTCGGGCAGTTCAAAAATTCGGCCATCCAGCGATGAGCGCAGCAGTTTGACGTACTCCGCGTGAGCCCACACCAACGGCATCGCCGAACCGGACGGCCGACCCAAAACCAGTTCACGCTCGGGGATGTCGGCGCTGTCCCATACTTGTTCCGGCAAGAGTCCGCCTTCTCCGGCGGCTCCCTCCATGGCCTTAAGATAAGGCTCCGCAGATTGATTCAAGGTCAGCGCGTAATGCCCCCGCTCACCGGTCAGCAAAGGCCATAGCCGGCCTTGTCCGTAGCCTAAAAAGGGCGATCCGTCTTCCTGTTCGCCGTAGCCGTCATGGTTATACCGGTGCCACAAGGGACCATAGGGCAAGTCCTGCTTTAAAATGGCATCGTACGCGGCCACCGAATCGAGGATGTGGGGGTCGTCCGCCCGTTTTACCCCGTAGCGCACCAACTCCAAGAATCCGCCATCGATTACCGCCTCTTCCGGATATAAACTCTGTGTGCCCGGCGGCAAGTTCTTGATTGGCACGAATCCGTGCTCCGACCACCCCTCCGGATTGCGAGGAGGCTGCACATGAATCCGGATGTAGTGGCGGGGAAATCGCGGATCAACCTGGCCGTCGGTGGTAAAAGTCCACTTGTCGATCCGTCCTTGCCAATAATCGGCCAGCGCTTCGCAATAGTCGGCAACCGCGTCATCTTGCCGGCGCCGGGCCAGCTCGGCGCCGGCGACCAGGGCGCTGACCGCAATCGCCAGGGTTGAGGGTGAATATCCGCTGTCCTCTTCCCAGCGATCCTGTTGGGTAACCGGACCGGTCTGACAGAGATAGGCCAGCGCCTGGCGAACCATCGGGTAGACATCTTCCCCGGGGCGAAGCGCACCCATTTGCTCGAAACGGTAGGCCAACAGCACGGGAAAAGCCGTCTCGTCGAGTTGCGACCCTTGCCAGTACGGTTTTCCGTCCAGCCAAAAATTTTGAAACCAGGATCCGTTGGGTTGTTGCGTCGCCATTAAGAAGAACAGGGACTGGCGAGCCGCCTCAATATCTCCTAAAGCCAACAAGGCCTGCGCCGCCTCCACCATATCACGCGGCCATACCAGATGATATCCCCCGATGTTCCCGTCCCCGGCCGCGAAGCCCCACGGAATCGATAGCGACGCAATAATCCCGCCGGGAAAAAGCTTGCCGTGATGGGTCTTCAGCACCATGGCGGAGACGCGCTGCAGATGGGCGTGGGGATGGTCGGGGGCGACCAGTCCTGGCAAGCTGTCCATGTAACGGCGCCAGCCGGCGATGTAATCCTGTTCGATTTGCGCGTAGCTGTGCAGCAACGCCAGTTGCGCGGTGAATTGCGCCTCGTCCCGGCTGCGCCCAAAGGCAACCGCCAGGGTCTGTTCCGGTGCCCTCAGGTCAAGTTCGGCCGTCACGGCCACATTGCCGTCTAACGCCTGGCTATACTCGGTCAGTTCGCGCTGGGTCCGCAGCAGCGTCCAGCCATCGGAGGCGCCCACAAAGCCGACGCTGCGCCGCAAGAAGGGCACGTCGCTATTGACGCACAAGGCGACGTCATCGCGCCAGGCCATAATCGCGGGAGCGCCTCTTAAATCCACCAAACCGGCGTTATTGCCGCCTCCTTGATTCTTGATATGGGGAGCCAGCAAAAAGAAAACGCGGTAGTCGTCCCGCTCCCCCGCCAGCACGTCAAACCGCACATGCTGCAAGAGGGCATCACCTTCTGGCCAGGCGACCACCCGTTTGGTAATGCGAAACCGGCCGGAAGGCTCCAGGTTGGTCATCGTGAAGGCCGGGGCATCGGGATGAATGTACGCGGCCTGATGGACCAGATCCCGCTTCTCCTCCCAGAAACCCCCGTCGCGGGAGATGATCAAAAGTTGCGCGTCGCGGGTATTGGCGACGTCCATGCGGGGAAAATAAATTTCGTTAAGGATGCCATGGGAGAGCGTAAACCAGATGCGCGAACCGACTGCAATCGCCGTCCCGACGCCATGCTTGGCGCTGCTCGTCCAACGCGCATCCATCCCCGGATGCCCCGGCGCTTGCCGAATTTCCGTACTATCCGTCACTATCCGATCCTTTCCGCCTAGCAACCTCCGCTGCCAGGCACGGGGTGGTGGTTCTGAGTCGGCCAGCCCGCTTTTGATCCCTCCTGGCGTCTTCCGGGGCCCCAAAAGGTTTTCCGGTCTACGGCGCCTTCGGGCCATAACCTTCGGCGTGGCCTCTTTAACCGTACCACAGCAAGCGGCCGAATTTTCCCGGCACCGGCCCCGGCCCCGGGTTTATTCGTCGTGGCCAGGGTCACTTCGGCGTAATATTCCGATCATGGCTTAAAAAACTTAAAAAAGTTTTTAAACGCACTTGACAGACTAATATGTCTTTTGCAAAATGGAACCGCAAGGTCGAAACGTTTCGATAGGAGTATTGTCCGTGGCAACTGTGCGTGACGTCGCCGAAGCGGCCAAAGTCTCGGTATCTACCGTATCCTTGGCCTTTAACCAACCGAGCCGGGTGGCCGAAGCCACTCGCCTCCGGATTTTGGCGGTTGCAGGGGAACTCCAGTACCGCCCGCACGGCATCGCGCGGGACTTGCGGATTCGGCACACCAACACCATCGCCGTCCTCTTGCACAACTTAAGCGGTCCGTTTTACTCGGAATTGATCCGCGGCGTTGAAGACGAGGCGGATCGGTCGGGACTGACCACCATCGTGTCGCGCGCCACCCCCAACCGTCCGGGAGGAACCATCCGCTTGCTGCACGAAGGCCGGGTCGACGGAGCCATCGTGTTGGATCCGCTCATCTCGGCCGACAGCTTGCGCCAGTATGCCGGACCGCGGCTGCCTATCGTCGTTTTGGACCGCACCATCTCGGTCGCCTCCGATTACGTCATTCCCGTGGTCGCCGACCACGAGGGGGGCGGCTATCAAGCGGGACGGTTTCTCATTACCCTGGGGTACCAACACTATGCACTGATTACCGGGCCGGCGGATTCCACCGACAGCCAATTGCGCCAAAAAGGATTCTTTCGCGCGCTGCGCGAGGCGAATCTTCAGTGGCAGCAGGTACCGGTGATATCAGGCCTCTTTACCGAAGACGGTGGCGCCGAAGCTACGGCCCGCCTGCTTGATACCGGATATCGGCCCGACGCCATTTTTGCCGCCAACGACGAAATGGCGATTGGGGCAATGCAAACCCTGGCCCGCTACGGTCTCGCCGTTCCCGACGAGGTGGCGCTAATCGGATTTGACGATATCCGCTTGGCGCGCTATGTTTCCCCTCCGCTCACCACCATCCACCAGCCCATGTACGACTTGGGCCGGGCGGCGATGCAGCGGTTAAGCGACACCATGCAAGGAAAACTGGGCTTGCCGCCGGTGGTCCTTTCGACCCATCTGGTTATCCGCGGATCGACCGCGGCCAGCCCCACGAAAGCAGGCGAGGTTCCTTATGCCGGTTCTTGACACACAAAATGGCGCTTTCGTAATCGACGGACACCCCTGGTTTGCCCATGCCGGCGAATGCCACTATTTCCGGTTGGATCCGGCGCGGTGGCCTAGCCACTTGCGAACATTGCGGGAATTGGGCATCACCATGGTCGGCACCTATGTTCCCTGGCTCTGGCACCAACCCGAGCCCGACATCTATGATTTCACGGGTCAAACCCATCCCCGCCGGAACCTGCTACGGTTTCTGGACGTTGCCCAGGATCTCGGGCTTTATGTTTTTATCCGCCCCGGTCCCTACGTCATGGCGGAACTGCGCAACGAGGGCATCCCGTCTTGGATTTTTCGCGATTTTCCCGAGGTCCTTGCCCAAACCCAAGACGGTGCACCGCATCCGAACCGGGTGGTATCCTACCTGCATCCCCATTTCCTAGCCCTGGCCGACAACTGGTACCGGCGCCTGAACGACGCCTTGATGCCCTATTACCGCACCCAGGGCGGCCCGATTTTGCTGGTCCAGCTGGACAATGAGGTGGGTATGCTGAATTGGGTCAGCCAGACCCCCGACCGCCGGCCTGACATCGGCGAAATGCTGCTCCCAGCGGACGGGGAAAGCCAGGCCGACGGCACCCCCAACGGATATTTCTGGCGGCGCTATCACGCCAGGTACCTCAGCCATCTGAAGCACCGCGCCCAGGAATTGGGCTTCCCCGCGCCTTACGTCATCAACGTGCATGGCTTTCGGGACTTCTCGATTTACAGCCGGGGTACCGACTACCCCATCGGCCTCTCCCAACTGGCCGATGCCGGAATGTTGGCCGACACATTTCTCTCCGGCGATTTCTATCCCGGCAAGGTCACCTTCGACTCGTTTCACGATTTGGTGCTGGCCGTGGCTTACACCACCGCCATGAATCCGCCCGGAGCCCCGCGGTTCTCCGCGGAATTTCAGTCCGGACGCAATAAGGACCGCCCCCGGCTGGACCCGTCCGACCTCGACTTAAGCGCCCGCGTCACGGTGGCGCACGGTCTAAACGGCTTGAACTGGTACATGCTGATTGGCGGCGACAATCCCGCAGACATCGGCGCCTTCGGCTATCGCCACGACTGGCAAGCCCCGGTTGCCAAAGACGGAACACTCGCCCCCTCGGCGAAAACCGTCGCCCACTTGGGCGCCCTGTTTGCGACCTTCGGGGAAGCGCTGGCGACGAGCCAACCGGTGGCCGATCTTGCCATCGGCTTCTATTCGCCATACTACATGTCCGAAGTTCCGGCGGGAACCGAGCCGGCGCGTGCCATTATGGCGACCATCGCCGCCGAACGCGAGGCCTTTCATTTTGATGGGCTCTACCGCCTGGTCATCGCGGCCAATCTCACCCCGACCGCGATCGCCATCGACCGAGCCGAGGTCCTCCCGGCCCGCCACCCCCAGTTGTGGGTTGGCACCACCGAGTACCTGGATCCCGCAACCCAAGAGCGCCTCGCCGACTATGTCATCGCCGGCGGAATACTGGTGATGGGACCGCGGCTGCCCCGCTACGACCTCGACGGCGGACCCTGCACGATTCTGCGCGACCGCCTGGCACTGCCCGCGGCCAACCCCACCGAGCGCCAGGGATTCGCCCGGCTCTTAACCTGGGACTCGGTATTGTGTCCGAGTTACACCACATTCCAAGCCGATCCCGCGGCCGAAGTCTGGGGCACGGTTGAACAGCCGTCTTCCGGCCCCGTGTTGATAAAAAAAGCGGCCGGACGCGGACATGTGGTCATGCTGGGGTGTGCGCTGCCCTATTTGTACGCTTATGATGTCGAGATCATTCGCAGCCTGGCGGCGAAAACGGGCGTCTCACCGACGGTGACCTCCAGTCACCGCGACCTGCACGTGACTCGCCGGAGCGGGCCCCGCGGCCAATTTCTCTCGGTGATGAATTTCCTGGAAACCCCAGCCGAGACCACCCTGACGCTGGCGGCGGGGTCGAACGCGGCCGCCAGCGCAACGCTTGAGGTCCGGGTGCCACCTCGCAGCGGTCTGCTCCTGCCCTACGGCGGAGTACCGTTGCCATTCGCCTCAGCCTGGTCGATTCTGGAAACCACGGTCGAGCTGACCGTGGAGAACTCGGCGGAACATCGCCTCGTTATCCATCGCGGCCGGGAGTCCGGCCACGTCCGTTTGACCAACGCCGCCGGCACCAGCCCCACTGACATGCCCCGTCTGCTGCAAGGCCAAGGGCAGGTCGCCATCACCGACGGGCAGGTATTCGTGCAGTGGAAAACCGAGGACGCGCCCCAACCGCTTTTGTTATTGCTGTAACTCGAAACGATTCGATCGTCGCCCCCGAGCCGCACCAGCGTTCCCGGGCCGTCGCCCGAATAAGCCAGGGGCCAAGACCCCAATTTAACAAGGAGGGACATTCCCGATGAAGACCAAGTCGCGTAAATGGGCAGCCGTTGTATCCAGTGTCGGCGTTCTGACCATCGCCGGTTGCGGGGCCACCACCCCCACCCACACCGCCGCGCCCAGCCAGCCGCTGATGGTAATTCCCGGATTAAATGGCGCCTTTCAAGACAACTTCAACCCCTATTCCCCCAGCGCGTTGAGCGGGACGCTCGGCCTGATTTATCAGCCGTTGTTCTATTTCAACCTGGTGGGCACCCAAACCTATCCGTTGCTGGGCCAGTCCTATGCCTGGTCCAACCAAAACCGCACCCTCACCGTCACCTTGCGTTCGGGCGCCAAGTGGTCCAACGGGACACCGGTCACTCCTCAGGACGTGGTGTTCAGCTTTGACTTGTTGCAGAAATTCCCCAGCCTGGACGGCAACGGGATCTGGAAGCACGTGACCTCGATCACGGCTAGCGGCTCCAACCAAGTGGTCTTCCAATTTAAGACCGCCGACGTGCCGTTCGCCAGCTTTCTGTTGGGCCAAACCTATATCGTGCCCCAGTCGATCTGGAGCAAAATCCCCAATCCGAGCAAAGTCACCAATGCCAAACCGGTCGGCTCTGGCCCTTACCTGGCCCAGAGTTTCACCCCCGAAGCCTACACCTTTGCCGCCAACCCCAACTACTGGGGCGGCAAGCCTAAAGTGGCCACGTTGAAGTACCTGGACTACACCGGCAATCAAAGTGCCACCCTGGCCCTGACGTCGGGCAAGATTGACTGGACCGACTTATTCATTCCGCACATTAACCGGGTCTACGTCAGCAAGGCTCCGCAGTACAACCACTACTGGTTCTCGACGGGCGGCACCAACATGCTCTACCCCAACTTGAAGAACCCCCTGCTGGCCAATCTGGCGGTGCGTCAAGCCATCAGCTACGCCATCAACCGCAGTCAGCTGAGCACCGTCGGCGAATACGGCTACGAAGCCCCGGCCACGCCCACAGGCTTGGTGCTGCCCCCTGAAAAGTCGTGGATTGATCCCAATTTGCCGGCCCAAGACCAGTCGTTTCAGTACGATCCGGCTAAAGCCGTGCAACTGCTGACGCAAGCCGGATTCAAAAAGAACTCGCAGGGCATCTTCGTCTCGCCCAGCGGACAACCGCTGTCGTTTACCTTGAATGTTCCGACCGGCTGGACCGACTGGGATACCGATTGCTCGCTCATCGCCCAAGACTTGAAGCAGATCGGGATCGCGGTCACGGTCAGTCAGGTCAGTTTCGGCACCTACTATTCCGACATCACCACCGGACACTACCAACTGGCCATGTCGTGGAGTTCGATGGGCCCCACCCCGTACTATCTCTACCAAGGGTTGCTCTCGCCCGGCAATCCCGGCAACTTCGAACAGTGGTCCAATCCGGCCACCACCGCCGCGCTGCAAGCCTACCACAACACCAGCAGCTCGACCGCTCAGCATCAGGCGATCTACCAGCTGGAAAAGACCTTTGCCGCCAACCTGCCGGCCATCCCGCTGATCTACGGAGCCACCTGGTTTGAGTATTCCACCAAGCACTTCGTAGGCTGGCCGACCGCGAATAATGCTTACGCGCAGCCGGCACCGTACAATTATCCCGCCGAAGCGATCGTGGTTACCCATTTGCGCCCTCGTTAGGCGGCGACCGCTGACCGCTTTCGGTTCCTGAAGTCCTATGGAGGTGAGCAGGGTGCAGTTCGCGCTACGCCGCTTCGGGTTTTTGCTGATTTCGCTTTGGGCGGCCGTCACCATCAACTTCTTTCTGCCGCGGATGATGCCCGGCAACCCGGCCATTTTGATGCTCGCCCGGTTTCGCGGACAACTGAGTCCGCGGGTGCTGCATGCCCTGGAGCTCCAGTTCGGCATCACCAACGCGCCGCTCTGGCAGCAATACCTGGTGTATCTGAACAACCTGGCGCACGGCCGATGGGGCATCTCCCTAACGTACTATCCGGTGCCGGTAGCCCGGGTCATCGCCGAAAGCCTGCCGTGGACCTTGGGATTGGTCGGCACCGCCACGATTATCAGCGTGGGGATCGGCATTACGCTCGGCATCGTGACGGCTTGGCGACGGGGAAGTATCTGGGATAATTTTCTGCCCACCGTCGCCACCTTTACCGCGGCCATCCCGTACTTCTGGCTGGCGCTGATCCTGTTGTATGGGATGGGCTATGTCTGGCATTGGTTCCCGCTGGCCCATGCCTACTCGACGAGTCTCACGCCCGGCTTTACCCTGCCGTTTATCACCAACGTGGTCACCCACGCCTTTCTGCCGGCCTTGACGATTGTGATCAGTTCGACCGGCGGATGGCTGTTGGGCATGCGCAACAACATGATTCAGACTCTGGGAGAAGATTACATGCTGTTTGGGGAGGCCCGCGGGCTTCCCCCCAGGCGGCTCATGTGGCAGTATGCCGCGCGCAACGCGATTTTACCCAGCCTTACCGGTTTCGGCATGTCCATCGGGATGGTGGTGGGTGGCGCACTCCTAACCGAAATCGTCTTTTCCTATCCAGGCATCGGCTTTCAGCTGCTGGCGGCGGTGCAAAACGAGGACTATCCTTTGATGCAGGGACTCTTCCTGATCATTGCCTTCGCGGTTTTGCTCGCCAATTTTATTGTGGAATTGCTCTATGGCAAACTCGATCCCCGGACACGCGGAGGTGAGTCGCAATGAACCCCATGCCCGAACCGTCTTTGGAGCCGATGGCCCTAGCGGGACCCCCCAAGCATCTGGGAGGAATATGGCTGGGCATAATGCGCCGGGACCGCCGCGTGATGACCGGCACCATTTTCCTCGGGCTGTTCTTGGCGATGGCGCTGTTTGGCCCCCTGCTGGCACCGTACGACCCCACCGCCACCCAGTTTGTCCCGCTGGCCGCTCCCAGCGCGCAGCATTGGCTGGGCACGACGGCCACGGGTCAAGATGTGTTCTCGCAATTTTTATATGGAAGCCGCACTTCGCTAGCGGTGGGCTTCGGCGCGGGCTTTTTGGCGACCTTGTTGGCCATCATTCTGGGCATGCTGCCGGCATATCTGGGTGGGCGCATCGACACGGTCTTCGCGACCGCCATCAACGTGATGCTGGTCATCCCCGGACTGCCTTTGCTCATCGTCCTCTCCGCCTATGTCCATTCCGCCGGTCCGCTGACGATTGCGATTGTTATCGGCCTGACCGGTTGGGCTTGGGGAGCCCGTATTCTGCGCTCGCAAACCCTGTCGCTAGCGCGCCGCGACTTTGTCATCGCGGCCAGGCTGTCGGGCGAGTCGCATCTTGGCATATTGTTTTCGGAAATCCTGCCCAACATGCTGGCGCTGGTGGTCGCCAACCTGATTTTCGCCGCGTTAGCCGCTATTTTAGCCGAAGCTTCGCTGGAATTCTTGGGTCTGGGCAATCCCCAGGCCATAACCTGGGGCACCATGCTGTATTGGTCCAATGTGGGCCAGGCGCTGTTGAATGGCGCCTGGTGGTGGATTGTCCCGCCGGGCCTGGCGATTGCGTTGGTAGGGCTCAGTTTGGCCCTGGTCAATTTCGGGATTGATCAGTTGGCCAATCCCCGTTTGCGCACTCGCGCCCAGGTCTCGCCCAAGCAAGGAGGCTCCTAATGACCCCCAATTTGGACATTGCCCATCTGTCCTTGTCCTATTTGACCGAACGGGGACGTGTGCCCGCCTTGCGCAACGTTTCCCTCGCGGTGTATCCCAACGAAATTGTCGGGCTGGTGGGTGAATCCGGCAGCGGCAAATCCACTCTGGCGATGGCGGCCATGCGGCTCTTGCGGCCCCAGGACATCGCGCTCGAAGGCAGCGTCCGGGTCCAGGGGCAAGAGGTCTACCGTCTTTCCCCGGAGGATTTGAAACGCTGGCGCTGGGAGCATCTGGCAATGGTCTTTCAAAGCTCCATGAACGCGCTGAATCCGGTGCTAAGCGTCGCGTCCCATTTTTTCGACACCTTAAGTGCCCATCGCGCGGCAGACAGTAAACCGGTGATGATGCAACGCGTCCGCCAGCTACTGCAGCTCGTCCGCCTCGATCCCGATGTGGCGGTTCGGTATCCGCACGAATTGTCGGGGGGAATGCGCCAACGGGTGGTGATTGCCTTGGCGCTGGCGCTAAACCCCAAAGTGCTGATTATGGACGAGCCCACCACCGCCTTGGATGTGGTCGTGCAAAAGTCCATTCTCGACGAGATTTCGGCAATCCAGACGAAACATCAGCTGTCTGTGCTGTTCATTACCCACGACTTCACCCTGGTGCAAGGCCTCGCCCACCGGATTGCCGTCATGTATGCGGGCGAAATCGTCCAAATCACCGAGCGCGAAAGTCTCGCGCGCGAATCCGTGCCGAATCACCCCTATACCACCGCTTTGATGCGCGGCATTCCCCGCTTGACGGGCAGTCGGGCAACATTAGAGGGGATCCCGGGGGAACCGCCGGACATGACCCGGCTACCGCGCGGCTGCGCCTTTTATCCGCGTTGCCAAGATCGCCGGCCGGTATGCGAATCGACCCCGCTGCCCGAGGCAAGCCACGATACCTACGTCCGATGCCACGCACTGACGGCTGAGCGCCGGGAGGAGAGATGTTAACCATGGCCCACGAGCCCCTAATCCGGACAACCTCACTCACGGTGCGCTTCCGCCGTCGGGGCCAGTCGCCGCTGTTGGCAGCCCGCGACATCAGCCTGTCCATCGGGTCGCAAGAGACCGTGGCCTTGGTGGGCGAATCGGGAAGCGGCAAGACCACCGTCGGCCGCGCCTTGGCCGGCATGGTCAAACCGTCTTCCGGCACGATCCATTTTCGCAATCGCGACGTGTCGCACATCCGCGGACGCGCCCTGCTCGAGTATCACCAAGACAGCCAAATGATTTTCCAAGATCCATTTGCCTCGCTTAATCCCTGGCACACGGTATCCCACCACATCCTCCGGCCGTTGGCGCGGCTCGCCCATTTGACGGGCAACGACCGCCGTCAAGCCGCGGACGAACTTTTGGCTGCGGTGGGATTGACCCCGGTGTCGGTCTATCGCGACAAATATCCCCACGAACTGTCCGGGGGACAACGGCAACGGGTGGCCATCGCCCGCGCCTTGGCCCCCCGTCCCTCCTTCATTGTCGCCGACGAACCGGTCTCCATGCTCGATGTCTCGCTACGCGCCGGAATCTTGCGGCTGCTGGAGTCCTTGCAGGACCAACACGGTTTGAGCTATCTCTATATTACCCATGACCTCGCCTCGGCCCGGTATTTGGGCCACCGCATCGCGGTACTATACGGCGGCAGTCTGGTCGAGTTAGCCCCTGCCGAGGAGATTGTGGAGAGTCCACGCCATCCCTATACCCGGCTGTTGCTGGCCGCGACCCCGGGACGAAACCCAACGGGCGCGTTGCCGGAAACGCAACCCGGCGCCCCGGACTTGTCCGAAAACCGCGCGGGCTGTCCCTTCGCGCCCCGCTGTCCGGAAGTCTTGCCGATCTGCCGGGAGAGCCGACCGAACCTGCAAGAGTTCGCAAGCGGCCATCTGGCCAGTTGTCATCGCATGTCGCCTTAGCCGCTTTCGCCGCCGTTGACGCCTCTGCCCTCGGCGCGCCCGATTCCGCCTGCAATCCGCTTGGTCTCCCGTCCGTTTGAGCCGCGGCGGGATCTCCGCCGCCGTGAAACCAGCACTGGGGGCGTGCGCCTCCGCTCGGTTGGGAGGATTTGCAAATCATCTCAAGCGGAGGGTGTCGCGGCCTGCCCGCAGGGATTTGACTCATTGTCAGTTCCCGCTGGCGCCAGCGTCACCCGCTTGGCAGGATACTCGCCATCTTTCTCGTGGTATCGGTGATTTTGGCTATGGGCCCTCGCCGCCCGCTCGCACGCGCATTCTGCCTCTCCCGTGGGCCATCGCTACCCGTCTGCCGCTAATCCGTCGCGCCTAAGGCTTTTCGCGTTCTTGGCCTTTGCCGTCTTGTTCGGCCTCTTCGTGGCTGGTCTTGCCGTCGTCCCCCTTATTCGCGGATTGACGGCCGCCGCCGTCGGTGTCGCTTTGGCCTAGGCCCGCACGGCATCCCACTTTGGCGTTGCAGCCGGCGCCGCGGTTCACGTCGTCCCCCGTGGCCCAATCCGCGCTCCCGCCTGAGCCCCGCCAGCTGGTGTTCTCCTTTGCCGATCAAGGCGCATCCATGCCCTATCAGGCGTTAAGCCACTATCGCTTTAGCATGGCCGAAGGCAACGGACCGGCGCCGCCCGCGCTGTACAACTCCTGACTTTTGGTCCGCATAGCCGAGGAGGGACCAATCCCCAACTGCTCGCCAGTCGGCCACCCCCTGTCGACTTATCTTAGCCTCGCCCAAATCAACGCGAGCGTCGCGGTGGGATCCAGCCGACTGGGCATCGCCCGCGACTATCCCGGGTGTCTAGTGGTCGCACGCTGCACCGTTACCGCCGACCAGACGCGGGCCGTGCCGATGACCGGAAACCGCGTGGCCATCGGTATCGTAGGCACCTGGACGGCGCGCCATCCCATCATCAGCCGGTTTGGACCGCTTGCCAGCCGGACCCGCTTCCCATTGATCCGGGAACAAACGAATTCGCACCCCAGTCCGCATCCGCTGGGCAGCGTCACACCCGTCTTTCCCCGTTCCGCCTTCATGTCCCAGCCGTTACCATCAACCCGCCAATCCGCCGCAACGTGCGTCCGCAAGCCGGAACCTTGGCCGTTTACCGGCACAGCCCGGAAACGCGAGCACAACAGAGCAGCAAACCACTTGCGCGTTGCCGTTTTTTGTCGGGCATAATATTGTAGAAATGTGTAACACCACTCTTGGCAATTCGTTTGGAGGCCACGCCCATGCCGCAGCCTTTCATCGATAATCGTTTGTGGCCGCTTCTTTCCCAGCGGATTCGCATTCCCGCCTATACCGCTGACGCCTGGCAAGCTTGGTTAAGACCGGCCATCGAATATCCTGATACCCCGAAGGCTTGGGGAACCAACAGCACATGGAACGCGGTTCGAGCCGTCGTGCAGTGGCACGCAGTGCAAGACCGCACGCTTCGCCTATGGGGCTGGCCGACCGTGCAGGCGGCATGGACCGCGCAAGGCGGCCCGACCTGGGATCCGTGGGCCCTTGCGCTGGTGGCCGGCGCGATTGATTCAACAACCGCGGTGGCGGAGTTTGACACTCCTCACGTCTTGCATCATCCGCTCGAACCCGGCCTTGCGCTTTGGGCCTGGGCCGCGCTGCCGCACGTGACCCATTGGCCCGATTTGACCGGTCTCGCGCCGCTGCTGGCACTGGACGCGGTATTGCGGAGTTTGGTTTCTCCTTCGCCGCGACCAGCCCACCCGCACTTTTGGTCGGCGTGGGCGGCGTGGGTGCAAGACCCGCCGCCCCAACCCACGGATACGGTTGCGGTTTGGTATCCGGCTTCACTCTTCACAACCTGGGCACAGGCGCTGGCGACGGCGGAAACCCTAATAACGGGGATTCCCGCGACCATGCCCGCAGCGCGTCAGTTGTCGTGGTGGTGAACAGCGTCTTTTCGGTCAGAAAGCTCAAGTTGTTGCCAACGGAGCCACCAAGAGTAGATATATCGCGAGTCGCAGGAGCTGTGCAAGTGCTAGTTCCGCATCTTATTACGACTCAAAACTGTCAACTCCCCCGCCCTAAGCACGGAGCTTGAGGGAAGCCGAGAGCTCAGGTTGACCAGGGAAAGCGGTCGCCAACCCGCTACGGTATGTGGAGTGCCGAAGACCGACGCCGGGATGCTTCCTCAGTTCCAGCCTCGCGAAGCCCCGATTGCAGACAAACGGGAGGGGCCGGGCGACACGAATCGGGGCCGATGGCCGCCACCCCATTTTCCGAGGGGAGGCAGACCGTAAGGACGATTTGGCGGTATTGGTGCTGGACACCCGGAAGACGCCGCTCGTGCCGTGTTCGGAGAAGCGGGCACGGTTGCCGTGGGAACCAGGCCGAGCGCGTGTGCAGCGGATGGTGCCCTTTACCATCCGACTGGTATTCGCAAACGGGAGGATTCCAATGCTTTAGCGGAATACGAACGAATGGGGCAAGGGATCTGCCGTAAACGGTGCCTTTTCGGCTTAACGGGTCGCTATCCGGATCCCGGCCCGGAGAGTCAACTCGCCTATGGATATATAAGGATTGCCACCCCACATACAAGCAACTGGTCCTGGGGGTGGTGGCCCGAACCGAGGGGAACCCCTATGGGGTGGATGTCAGTGACGGCAACATGGATGACCCCAGGTGGAGTCGCCCTGCGGTACTCCAGACCGGCTCTACCTTGGGGAAAGCCGCCCGGGCTCGAACATTATTCGTCGCCGATGCCAAATTCGTGAGCCAAAACCCCGTCGCAGATTGGTGCCAATGGGGAGTCCGCTTGGTGGCCCGACTCGCCCATACGTGTGGACGCGAACAGACGACGCCACACCCGCCATCAATGGGAAGCGGTCGGGACGCTCGGCGACCCAAACGCCCCCTGACTTACACAATGTGCGAGCTGCCGGGGATGATCCGGGGCCAGTCCGTCCGGCTGATTGCATGCGGAGCTACGCAAATACCTCACATAATTTGACATTTTGGGTCCCCCGCTCCGCCCTGCCCTCGTGGCCTGCTCCCGCCTCGCCGGGTGGCCCGGGGTGCCCGCACGCCATTTAAACTCTTTTTAAATAAACTGTTGATTCCTAAGTTTCCCCCTTTTATAATCTTAGTGAATCGATATTCTGTAGTCTGAATTGTCCGACTTCGGGAGGTATCTTGTGTCTGGACTAGCCGTCAACGAGGTAAAGAAATCCTACGGACCGGTTGAAGCCGTCAAATCGGTGACCTTCACCTTGGAACAAGGCCAATTGATGTGCCTGTTAGGTCCTTCCGGTT
This sequence comes from Bacillota bacterium, assembly GCA_021797825.1. GTDB lineage: Bacteria > Bacillota > Sulfobacillia > Sulfobacillales > Sulfobacillaceae > JAJZZA01. Next base: position 22,969 of record JAJZZA010000007.1, read on the forward strand.
GCGGAAAGACAACGACGCTGCGCATGATCGCCGGTCTGGAATTCCCCGATTCGGGGGACATTCTGTTAGGTGACCGCCGGCTTAATGCGCTGGAACCGCGCGAACGCCGGATTGGGATGGTTTTTCAAGGACTGGCCCTATATCCGCACATGACCGCCCTGCAGAATATCGGCTATCCCTTGAAAGTGCGCCGCATGGCCCAGGCGGAAATCGCTACACGAGTCAACGCCATCGCGTCCACGCTAGGCATTGCCCATTTACTGGCGCGCAGACCCAGTCAGCTAAGCGGAGGCGAGCAGCAGCGCGTGGCTCTCGCCCGCGCACTGGTGCAAGAACCGGAACTCTTTTTGTTGGACGAACCACTTTCGGCGCTCGATGCCAAGGTGCGCACGGTTATGCGGGAAGAGATCCGAAATGTCCAAAAGCGGCTCAATATCACCACCGTGCTGGTCAGCCATGACCAACTCGACGCGCTCAGCATGGCAGACATGATTGCCGTGATGAAGGACGGTCAAGTCCAACAACTGGGATCGCCGCACGATATTTACTATCAACCCGCCAACACGTTTGTGGCTCAATTCATCGGTGAACCGACCATGAACCTGCTTGACGGCGAGCTGGGATCCACCGGCCATCTAACGTTTCTTGGCCACACCATTTCAGTCGGCGCCGCGCGCAGCCAATCCGAACCGGTCGTGGTGGGGTTGCGCCCCCAGGACTTTGTCGCGTTGAGGCACCCGACTCATGAACTGCTGGAGTTCGAGGGGAAGATCGTTTCAACCCAACCCCAAGGCCCGGACATCGTCATGCGCATTCTCTTGCGCGACAACACCCTCGTCGTCCTATTGCCCTGGACACATCCATGGTCGGAGGGGGACACTATCCGGTTAGGATTTCCTTCGGTCCACATGCACCTCTTCAACCGGTACAGCGGAGAACGCCTGCCGGAGTCACCGAACGCACTGAGAGAGGAAGGATAACGTGGAAACCAAGAACAACGGCATCACTCGCCGGGATCTGATGAAAACGGCGGTCGTCGCGGGTTCAGCCCTGGTCGGGGGCGGAGTGCTGACAGGCCTGGCGGGCTGCGGCACCTCGTCCACCCCTGCGGCATCGAGCAGCGGCAAAGTCTCCGCTCCCACCGGAACCGGCACGGTTGCCATCGAGTGCGACGCAGGACAAAACGAGGCGCCTTTTCAATGGTTCTCCTCGGCCCTCAAAACGAAATACGGGGCCGAAGTCAACATGATCGGGCTGCCCTTCGTCGGCCAATATCAACGGCTGGTCACCGAGTTGGTGGCGCGTTCCGCAGTCTACGACCTGATGGTATTCCCGCCGCAGTTCATGGGCGATTTCGTCGCCAAGGGCTTTTTGGAACCGTTGGACCAATACACCAGTTTAGTCAACCCCAATTTGCCGGACGTGATGCCGGCCTACCGCGACCCCAACCTGATGCGCAATGGCAAGCTCTACGCGCTGCCCTATGACGGTGACATTCTCATGTTGACTTACCGCCAGGATTTGTTCTCCGATCCCACCGAGCAAGCCAACTTCCAGAAAAAGTACGGACGGCCGTTGGCGGTTCCGACCACCTGGGACGAATTTATTCAGGTCGCCCAATTTTTTACCCGTCCCCCGCACCTGTACGGCGCCGGAATTTACGGCCAACGCGGATTCTGCTATGCCTGGTTCGTTAATATCATGGCGGCTTATGGCGGCAAGTGGTTCGACTCTTCGATGAACGCCACCGTCAACTCGCCGGCGGGCGTCACCGCGCTCACCAAGCTGCTGGAGATTGCCAACTATTGCCCGCCTGGGGTTCTGCAAACCGGATACCCGCAGTTGAACCAAATTTTTCTGGACGGCTCCACCGCGATGGTCATCCAGTGGGACGATCTCCCGCTCAAAGTGGACAATCCGGCCATGAGCCAAGTGGTCGGCAAGGGCAGTTTCGCCCCCTGTCCGGTGCGCAACTATATGCCGTACTCACGCGTCATGGCCGTCTCCGCCTTCTCCAATAACAAAGCGCGCGCATACGAAGTGGCGGCCTACATGACCCTGGAAGGCTATAAGTATGTCTATGACCCCAACTGCGGCGAGGATCCCTATCGAACCTCGCAGTTGCATGCCAGTTTGGTCAAGACGCATACCGGTCAGCCGTCGATGCCGGCCGCCCAAGCCAGTGAGTATGTGAACGCGATTAAGGGCTGCATCGCCACCGGCTATCCGGAACTGAGCATCCCAGGCGCTCCCCAGTATCTTGATCTGCTGGATTTGTTCGTCAACCAGGCTCTCGCTGGCACCTTGTCCCCCAAGGCCGCCCTCGATTCCGCGGCGAGCGAATGGGACAGCTTGACGCAATCTCTCGGCGTGTCAAGCCAAACCGCCGCTTACCAAGCGTGGATTACCAGCTTCCGTGAAGCCGGAATCCAATATTAGCGTCCCCCGGCTCGCGAAGGTGGGCGGGACCCCCCCGCCCACCGCGACCCGGCGCAGGGCCCAAAAGGCAAAACGGTTCGGATGGGGGATGTCCCTGCCGTTGGCGGTGATTTTGATCGGGCTGAGCATCTACCCTTTGGTCTATTTGCTCAAGACCTCGTTCACCGATTACCAAATGCTCGGCATGCAGCCCACGAAATTTGTGGGGTTGTCGAACTACAGCCACTTGTTGACCAGCGGCCTGTTCCGCCATTCGCTGGCGATAACCGGGGCCTTTGCCTTGTCGGCGGCGATTCTTCAGATGGGCCTGGGGACGGGGCTGGCGTTCTTGATCCGATCGCTCGGCCGTCGCGCACAAACGGTTTTGGTGCTGTTGCTGATTCCCACCATCATTTCGCCTGCCGTGGTCGCCTTTCAATGGGTCCAGCTGTTTAATTATCAATTCGGGCCGGTCGATTACCTCCTCACCCAAATCGGCCTAAAACCGTTGCTTTGGACCGGAAGCCCGCACCAGGCGCTGGGATCGCTGCTCTTGGTCGACTTCTGGGAATGGACCCCCTTTGTCATGCTGCTGGTGTACGCCGGGCTGCAATCGCTGCCCGAGAAGATTTTTGAGGCCTCCGCAATCGACGGCTCCACGCGATTGCAGACGGTTCGGTTCATTACCTTGCCGATGTTAAAGCCGGTCTTGGGGATTGCCTTGATCTTGCGTTTAATCGGGGTCTTTAAAATGGTCGCCACCATCGCGGTCCTCACCAACGGCGGGCCCGGGATTGCAACCGAAAGCGTTTCGTACTACACCTACGTTAACGCCTTTACTTATTTCGACATCGGGTATTCGGCCGCACTGGCGTTCGTGCAGCTCATTATCATCATGCTGCTGGTCAAGATCATCCTGCGCTTGATGAAACGTCCAGGCGTCCGCACCCTGGCCTGAGAGACTTTCGCGAAAGGAGGGACATCCATGAAACGCATACCCGCTTGGCAACGCCTGCTGAATTTGGTGCTCGTCGGGATAGCCTTGCTGTTCTTCCTGTTTCCCGTCTACTGGATGATCAACACCGCGTTAAAACCGCCTAACGAGTGGCTGACCAATCCTCCCATCTTTTTCCCGCACCACATTTATTTGACCAATTTCAGTCAGGCGCTGATCCATTGGGGAGGGTTGAAAGGGCTTTGGGACAGTTTGGTGGTTTCGGTCGGGGCGACCGCCCTGTCGCTGGTGGCCGGCGTGTTGGGGGCGTACGCCATTGCCCGCTATAACGTGGGCGGCAACAACTTTTCCTTCTTTGTATTAAGTGTGCTGTTCTTCCCGCCGGTTGTGGTCAGTATCCCGATGTTCCAGTTCTGGCGCAGCGTCAACCTGATTGATACGTTTCCCGCGATGGTCGTTCAGTATTCTTCCTTTACGGTGCCGTTTGTCACCTGGATCCTGAAAGGATTTTTCGAGGACCTGGCGATTGAGTTGGAGGAATCGGCCATGGTCAATGGGGCCACGCGTTGGCAAGCGTTTTGGGATGTCGCGCTGCCCTCGGTTAAAGGATCGGTGGTCGCCACCGCGCTGTTGGCCTTCATCTTTTCTTGGAACGCGTTCACGTTCGCGGTCATCTTGTCGCAGGGCCACATCACCACCTTGCCCTATATCCTCCCCACGCTAATGGAGGGGCATTATGTGTTGTGGGGCGATATTGCCGCCATCGCGACGCTGGCGGTGGTCCCCATCGTCGTGCTGGCCTTCGTTTTGCAGCGCTATTTGGTGCGGGGGTTGTCCTTTGGCACCATTCGCGAATCCCTGTAACCTCAACCTAGCCCACGAAAGGAATGACTCGACATGTCACCAGTTGCTTTGGTCACCGGGGCGGGCTCGGGCATCGGTCAAGCCTCGGCAGTGGTCCTCGCCCGCCAGGGCTATGCCGTGGCGGTGACCGACCTGCGGGAGGACGCCGCCGCCGCGACCGCCGACCAGATTCTCGACGACGACGGCACCGCCCAGCCCTATGTCATGGACGTCAGCCGATCCGACTCCGTCACCGCCGCCACCGCAGCCGTCTTTGAGCATTTTGGACGGTTGGATGTTTTGGTCAACAACGCCGGCATCGTCCTGCAAAAAAACCTGGCGGAGCTGAGCGACGGGGAATGGGACCGCATTCTCGGCACCAATTTAACCGGCGCCTTTTATGCCGCCCGCGCGGCCATCCCGTACATCCGCCGGGGTCAGCAGGGCGGGCGCATCATTAACATTTCCTCCATCCTGTCAACCGTCACCCGCCCCCTGAACGGACCGTATTCGAGCAGCAAAGCGGGCATGAACGGGTTTACCCGGGCGCTCGCCTTAGAGGTCGCCAGAGATGGCATCACGGTCAATGCGGTCGCCCCCGGCCACATTTTAACGCCGCTCACCGTGCCGATGTTTACGCCAGCCATCACCCGGGCATTTGAAGAGCGGATCCCGCTGGGCATGTTGGGTCAAGCCGAGTGGATCGCCGACGTGGTGGCCTTTTTGGCCAGTCCCCAGGCGCGCTATATCACCGGCCAAGTCATTTTCGTCGACGGCGGCTACAACATCAACGGCGACCTGCCCAATTTGGAATTCGGCGGACAGTAAGCAAAAAGGGGGGAACCCATGGACACGTGGCAAATTACGGCGCTGGATACCGGATCGTCGGTGATTGAAAAGTCCATCCTGACTTATCTGTACGACGTGGGCAGCCAGATTCGCATCCCCCGGGTGATGTGGTACATTGCGGGAGCCAAAAAGATCATTGTCGATACCAGCATCGAGTCCGAACAGGTGGCCACCGATATCATCGGCGAAAACCTGTTTCGTCGTCCCGAACAGGAGCCGCTGGCCGCGCTAAAATGGATTGGCGTGGATCCCGCGGCCATCGACTATGTGATTTTTACCCATCTGCACTGGGACCACGCGGGCAACAACCACCTCTTCCCCAATGCCCGCTTTTTGGCGCAGCGCGACGAGGTGCGCTACGCGTACGCACCCAGCTCATTTTTTGAGAAGTCCTTTCTGTCACCGCAAGGGGGGTTCATTCCGCCCTACCTCAAAGTGCGATTCGATCTCATCGACGGCAATTACGAGATGCTGCCCGGTCTGGAGCTGGTCAAATGTCCGGGCCACACGCCCGGCTCGCAAGCGATTCGGGTCAAGACCCGCCAGGGATGGCATACCATTACCGGAGATGCCGTGTTTACCTTCGAAAACCTGGAAAAAATGATTCCCCCGGGGTTTCACGTCAATATTGATGCGTCGCTCGATTCCATGCGCCGCATCGCCGAAATTTCCGACGTGGTTCTGCCCTCCCATGATTATAAATTGTTTCCCCAGGACGAGCCGCAGCTTTTTGGCGGATAGCACCGACTACGGAGGAGGAACCCATCATGTTCGGCAACCTGATTGACCCCGTGCACATCATTGTCTTGGGGGTCGTGGTGGTCTGGATCTTCGGACCCAAACGTCTGCCGGAGTTAAGCGCCAGTCTGGGCAAGACCATCCGGCTGTTCAAGCACTCGCTAAAAAATTCGGACCCGGATACCGACGGCTAACCATGTCAAGCCAACGGGAGGCCTGCTTGTGCCAACAATTAAAGATGTTGCCAAAATGGCCGGCGTGTCCCCGGCTACGGTTTCGGCGGTGCTGCGCGGCAACAAACGGGTGAGCGACATCTCGCGGGAAAAAGTTGATGCCGCCATCGCCGCCACCGGATACCGCCCCAATGTGGTCGCCCGCTCCTTGCGGACTCGCCAGACCAGAACGCTGGGACTGATTGTGCCGGATATCTCCAACCCGTTCTATCCCGAAATTGCCCGGGGGATTGAGCAAACGGCCAGGAGACACGGCTTTGACGTGCTGTTCGCCACCGGCGGGGAGGACTTTGTGCACACCCAGCACCTCCTGTGGCATTTCACCGACCGCCAGGTGGACGGCATCATCCTCACCAGCATCGGATTGGACTATCCGCTGTCCGTGGCGGAGTGGGGTGTACCCATTATCCTGGTCAACCGCAAGTGCCGGGGCTGCACCACGGACTTCATCGGCATCGACAACCGGGCGGCGGCGCGCGACGTGATACACTATTTGATTAGCGAAGGCCATCAGGACATCGCGTTCGTGGGCGGCCCGGGCAACTCGAGCGCGAGTCTGGGACGGTTGCAAGGCTATCGCGAAGCCATGCTTGAGGCCGGGTTGGACCTTTTCGACGACTGGCTCCTGTCCGGACAATTGCGGTACGAAGACGGTGTGCGCGCAGCGCACCGGCTGGTCTCGTCGCGGCGTCGTCCGACGGCGATCTTTTCCGCCGACGACATGATGGCGCTAGGCATCCTGGACGGACTTGAGCAACGTCATGTAGAGGTGCCGCGGGAGATGTCGGTGGTGGGATTTGACGGAATTTGGACCTCATCACTGCACGGGGTGCAACTGACCACGGTCTCCCAACCTCTTTACGAAATGGGCGCACGCAGCACCGAGCAGTTGTTAAAGCGGCTTGACGGAGATCCTAGTCCGCCGGTAGATGTCCTGTTGGACTACACCCTGGTGATTAGAAAGACCACCGGCCCCGCCCCTCCCCGTTAAACGGGCGGGCATGGCGAGCCCGCTCGTCGCCAATTGAGCAGGCAGGGGCCGCAGATGATGGGAGGTTTTCTGATGACAAGCCAATTACTAAGGGGCCAGGTCGCCCTGGTTACCGGTGCCGGGCGCGGCTTAGGCCGGGCGATTGCGGTGCAACTGGCCGCGCACGGGGCCGCAGTCGCCGTCAACGACATTGCTGAGAACAACGCCCTGGCCACCGCCGCCGCCATCCACCAGCAGGCTGGGCAGGCGGCCGTCTATCCCGGCTCGGTAACCGACTCCAGTCAGATCGAGAGCATGGTGCAGACGATTCAACGCGACCTGGGAGCCGTCAGCATCCTGGTCAATAACGCGGGCATTAATCGCGATCGGCAACTGGTCAAAATGTCCGATCAGGAATGGTCCAGCGTGCTGGATGTCGATTTAACCGGCCCCTTTTATGTGACCCGGGCTGTGCTGCCCGCAATGATCGCGGCGCAGTATGGACGGATTATCAATATTTCCTCGGCCAGCTGGCAGGGAAATTTCGGTCAAGCGAACTACGCCGCGGCGAAAGCGGGCCTGATTGGCTTGACCAAGACCGCCACCCGCGAGGTGGCCAAGCATGGCATTACCGTGAACGCGATTTGCCCGGGCTTTATCGAGACCGAAATGACGCGGGGAGTCCCCCCCAAAGTGTGGGACTTGATGGTCTCGAAAATTCCCGCCGGACGCGTCGGGCAACCCGACGACGTGGCAAAAGTTGTGGTGTTTTTGGCGTCGGACTATGCCGCTTATGTCAATGGCGAGGTTATCAGCGTCGGCGGCGGCATGGTTCTCTAACCACCCGGTTTGGTCTTTTAAAGGAGGCAGCTATGTCACATCCAGATGTTGTCATCATAGACGGAACCCGCACCGCGATCGGAACCTTTGGCGGAAGCCTGACCGACGTGGCCGCGAAAGATTTGGGCGCTCACGTCATCCGCGAAGCCCTCACCCGCTCGCAGGTCTCCCCAGACCTGGTCGATGAGGTGATCATGGGCTGTGTCGGCCAAGCCGCGGAAAATGCCTTTGTTGCCCGCTTGGCGGCACTGGGCGCGGGACTTCCGGTCCATTCCACCGCGCAAACCGTCAATCGCTTATGCGGTTCCGGCCTACAAGCCATCATCACTGGCGCCCAATGGCTAAAACTGGGCGACGCCGACACGGTGGTGGCGGGCGGGACCGAAAACATGAGTCAAATCCCCTACTACGTGAGAAACCGCTGGGGAAAGCGGCTGGGTCATCAGGAACTCGAGGATGGGGTCCTCACGTCGGTGACCGATCCGTTCGGCCACTATCCGATGGGAGTGACCGCCGAACGGGTTTGCAGCCGTTTTGAGGTCGGGCGGGAAGAGCAGGACCAATTGGCCTACGAGTCGCAGGCGCGCGCCAAGCGGGCCATCGCGGCCGGGGTGTTTCAAGCCGAAATCGTCCCGGTACCGATCAAACAAAAACGCGAGACCGTACTATTTCAAGTCGATGAGCATCCCCGCGACACCTCGCTGGAAACGCTCGCCAAACTCAAACCGGCCTTTAAAGAGTCGGGATCGGTGACGGCCGGAAACTCCTCCGGCATCAACGACGGGGCGGCGGCGGTGGTCATGACTACCGCCGAGCACGCCCGCCAGCTGGGTGTCAGCCCGCGCCTTAGGGTCGTCTCGTACGGCGTCTCCGGATTGGAGCCGGAAATCATGGGTTACGCGCCCGTGCGCGCCATCGAAAAGGCGCTGGACCGGGCCGGCCTGACCATTGCGCAAATCGGTCTGGTGGAGCTCAACGAGGCCTTCGCCGCGCAAGCGGTGGCCGTCATCCGCGACGCCCATCTCGATTGGAGCCGGACCAATGTCAACGGGGGCGCCATTGCCCTCGGCCACCCGATCGGGGCCACCGGAGCCATTTTGACCGTGAAGCTGATGCACGAGATGGAGCGCCGCCATGAACAATATGGCATGGTGACCATGTGCATCGGCGGCGGCCAGGGAATCGCCGCCATTTTCGAAAATCTACAGGCCTAAACCTGATGCTTTTCAGCGGCACTTCATCCCTTTCATCCCCGGATTTTCCGGGGATCGAGGGGTGCCGCTGCGGGACCATGGTAAGATCGGTATTCGACGTGCCGAGTTGCTGCCTCATCACTTCCCGGCTGGGATGAACCAGCCGATCTAAGGAGAAGGAACGATGACCCTAGCAACGGCTAAGCGCCGGTAAGAGCCTCCAACTGCCGACTTCATTGGTGGCACGGCGGACACCGGCCTGGCTTCACGTTCTGCCCAGGAACTCTCCCGCCGCCTAACCCTCACGGGTTCGGGCGGGGGCTTCCCGGATCGCTCCGGGAAGTGCCTGGCTCAGTGATCGCCGGGCCGGGGCCGTTGGTCCCAGACGGCTTACGGGCGTAAAACGGACGGCCGAATTGAAAAAGGAGCTAGGCGCGCGGTTACCTCAGCTATCAGAATCTCCCCGACAACGGATAATCTTACCACCAGCCCGGCCTTCACTATCCAGGCCCAACACAAAACCGTCCGGCCAAAGCGCCAAGAACTCCCATTCGCACCGGTCCCCCGATAGCGTCCTCGCGCTAGATCACCGAGTGCCGTGGCGCGTCATGATAAAATATGTCGCGGGTCACCTGGATAAAGTTTTGGCAGGGCGGCTCCACGTCATCTTTTCGCCAAACCAATACCAATGGCAAAGTCGCCTCGGGATTTTGCAGCGCCCGATAGGCTACGTTGGGATGCGAAAACTGTCGAAACGAATCGGGAACCAGCGCGACTCCGGCACCGGTTCCCACCAAGGCCACGATGGTCAGGATTTCGGGTGCCTCCAATGCGGTTCGCGGGTGAAATCCGGACTGCAGACAACATCCGATCACCCGGTGATAATAGCTGGATCCTTGGCGGTAGGGTGTCATAACGAATGGCTCGTTGGCCAAAGCCTGCAGTTCGATGGGCGCCTCGCTGGCGCACAAGGCATGTTCTTTGGGAAGCGCTGCCACCAGGGGCTCTTCACGCAGCGGCATGCTGTCTAACGATGGATGGGACGGCACCTCGCGCATCAAGCCAACATCGAGTTGGCCCTCATGCAGGGCCTGCAATTGCGCGGGCATTTTAATTTGGCGAAGGGCCAAAGCGACCGTTGGATAAGTTTGGCGGTAAGCGCGCAGGATGGAGACGATTTCATACGTTGTGGACCCCAAAAACCCAACCGCCAGACGCCCCACCGCACCACGGTGAATCTGCTCGGCGTGGTGTTTGGCTTGAGCCAGGCGGTCTAGCACCTGTCGGGTTTCATGTAAAAAAACCCGGCCGGCTTCGGTCAAGGTGACATGGTGCGTATCGCGCCGAAACAGCGCGAATCCAAGCTCGTCTTCCAATTTTTTTATTTGCTGGCTAAGGGGCGGTTGCGAAATATTTAGCCGCTCCGCCGCGCGGCGAAAACTCAACTCTTCGGCAACCGTCATAAAATATTGGATTTGGCGTATTTCCATGTTCGACATCTCTCCCCTCCTGTCGAAAACCGTGCGGGCGGGCCTACCGCCTTAGGGAGACCGCCGATATCTTTCGACCCTGAAGAACATTTTGGATGGCACATCCATTACCACACCGTACCAGGGTCCATAAGCCACGGTACTGCACCCATTATACATGTCATCGCAAGAAACACGGGAAACCGGACGGCCGAACGGTCGCCCGGCTGCACGACCCGTGGCAGAGGCCCCCTCCCCCCTGCGCCTGCTCACGACTAGCCCAGGGTCTACCGCTGGCCGCGGACGCGGTCGGGGTGGGCCGGACCCTTTGAGGAACCCAAGGCTTGGGCGGGCTGACGGGGTAAAGCGGCTTGATCGGCTCTGCGCGTTGCAGGCGGCCCGCAACGGGGAGGTCGCGGTTTTTCAGTGTGGCCAGGTCGCTCCGAGTGCAACGGAAAAGGGTGCACCCTCCGCGCTGCGCAATGTGCCGGCAATCGTCTGCTGCACCGGGTATGTCGCCTTGCATCCGCTGCCTGGCCAGCGCGCACACGCAAAATTCCCGACTGGGGTAGCCGTTTACCCCAGGATTCCATTTCCCCTGAAAGGCTTGGCGCTCAATGTTGCGGGTATTCGTGCAGACTCCTCACGGCTGAAGGGGGCGAGCTTTACAGCGAGTACGGGTGGGGCTTCTCGGTCCGTTTCGGTGGCGTCTTCTCCATCCCAGCCCATAAGCGTTGTCGCGTGGGACGGCGCTTCCAGCCGGTTCCATGAAAATATGCCACCCCTTTAAAGACGTGGTCTGCGGTCAGCGGCTTTCATCCCCATAGGTAAACCCGGGAGTTTTTCGCCGCGATTTTATCATCCCGTCATCCACCTGCCGGCCCCTGGCGTATTCACGCCCATCCCGTTGCGCCTGACATCGCCGGCTAGTCCGCATATGGGCGACGCAGGTGACCACGGCTTCAACCATCTCCAACGGTCGGCCTCGCCAATTAATGCTAACCGCGCTGAATGACTCCTGTTCGATGACTAACGTGAATCGTTAGGTTATGTGGCGATGGTCACCATGTCTCCCAGCAACCCTAGGTCACCCCAAAGACGATTAGCCGTCAGATTGCGGTCAAACGCATGAGCATCTTCTCCGGGGCCGACGGGAGGCCGCCGACCGTGTTCCCGGACGGTCCGACCAAAACCAAACGGGGCGCGGGTCTGCCTGGCTTTCACCACGGCAGACTGCCCACCCCGCTTGCTGCTTGCGGCGTCGATTAATGGGAATAAGGCCAAACCGGGAGCACGGTTCGCCCGGATACCCCGTTAATCACCCCGGCTGCCGAGGTGTACCAGGCGAGCAGCGCGGTCAACACCCCGGTGTAGCCGCCCCATTGCGTCCAGGTCGCGCTGCCCGTGTAGGCGCCAACGGTCAAGCACACAAAGGCCAGGACCAAGGCGACAAATACCGCCGTCAGCGCACCGTTTAGCCGGAACGAGGCGAACATCATGTAAACCGTAAAGATTGTCCAGGCCAACAGAAAGGTGCCGAGCGCAGCGCCACCGGCTGCGCCAAAGACCACCACATGACGAATTTCCAACAAGATCAAGGTCGCCAGCGCAATCCAAAAGGCCCCGTACGAGGAGAACGCGGTCGCCCCGAAGGTGTTACGGTTAAAAAATTCCCAGGACCCCGCAATGATTTGGGTAAATCCGCCGTAAAACAACGCTACTGTCAGAAAGACGGGGGCTGCTGCCGCCGGCATCCATCCGGCATTGGCCATCGACAGGATAAAGGTGGTCAATGCAAACGCCGCCAGTCCCAACGGACCCGGGTCGGCCACCTGCACCCGCCGCGTGCCGGTATCTTCGATTTGACTTGCCATAATGATCCTCCTCATTCATCACACTTGCCGGGATCTCCCCGAAATGCCCCTTTGCAGGTTAATGGCCTTGGTCGGAATCCGCACGATGCCAGGCCTCCCGGGCTGCTTCCACCGCATGGGGATCCTCGATGGTCGACGTATCTCCGCTTTCTTGGTCCATGACCACCGATTTCAACAACCGCCGCATGATTTTCCCGCTCCGGGTTTTAGGCAGGCCCGGCACAAATTCCAGGCGGCCAACCACCGCCACCGGCCCGAGTTCGTGACGTATCGTCTGGCGGAGCTCGTCTTCCAACTCCGGTCTCACGCTTTCACCGGGTCGCAGGACCACAAAGGCCGCGACCACCTCTCCCCGCAGGTCGTCGGGCTGGCCGGTAACGCCCGCTTCGGCCACCGCCGGATGGCGCAAGAGGGCCGATTCGACTTCACTGGTGCCGATGCGGTGTCCCGCAATTTTCAGGACCTCGTCGATCCGCCCGCGAAACCAAAGGTATCCGTCGGCATCTTGCGACGCCGCATCGCCCGTCACGTACACCCCGGGAATGGTCGTCCAATAGGCCTCGCGATACCGTCCCGTCACATCGCCCCAGAGCCGGGCGGTAAGGCCCGGAAACGGCCGGGTAATGGCCACACTCCCCGTTTCATCCGGATCACACCGGGTACCGTCCGCCCGCAGCACGCTGACCGCATACCCGGGCAACGCAATGCCGGCCGATCCCGGCTTAATCGGCAAGAGGCCCAATCCGTAAGGATTGCCCACCACGGGGCCTCCCGTTTCGGTCTGCCACCAATGGTCGATGACGGGAACCCGATCATGAAAGATCTCGCGCTGAAATACATCCCAGGCTGGCGGATTAAGCGGTTCTCCCGCCGAAAACACTCTTTCTACCGAGGTTAAATCAAAGCCGGCGGCCGGAGCCGTGCCGTACCGGTTCAAGAGTCGCACGGCCGTCGGGGCGGTAAAGATCCCCGTAACCTGATGCTCTTGAATCAGGCGGTAGAAGTTTTCCGGGCCGGGATGGTCCAACGCCCCTTCGTAGGCAATGGTGGTGGCTCCCACCAACAATGGGGCATAGACGATGAAACTATGGCCGACAATCCAGCCGATGTCTGATGTGGACCACCACACATCGTTGGGTGACAGCCCGAACATCACGGCGCTGGTGTGCAGCAACCCCACCTGGTAGGCGCCATGGGTATGGACCACCAGTTTGGGTTGGGCGGTGGTCCCGCTGGTGGCCAGAATGAACGCGGGATCATCGGAGTCCATCCACTCTGGTTCATCGCTGGCCGGTCCCGCCAAGTCGTCCAATGCCTGCCAGGCATAAGATGTTATCCCGGAAATTTCAGGCGGGTCAAACGAGCGGCAATGCCAGACCACGGTCCGCACCGGACTGCCCGGGTCCCGCAAGGCCTCTTCTACGATGGGCACAAGCGGTACGGCGCGTCCTTTTCGCCAGGTGATATCGCCCGCAATGAGCAGTCTGGCGCCAGCCAAGCGGATGCGCTGCGCCAACGCCGCGCTGCCGAATCCCGCAAACACCACCAGATGAATCGCGCCAATCCGGCTAAGCGCCAGCATCGACGCAATGGCTTCGGGCCCGGTGGGCATGTAAATCGCCACCCGGTCGCCACGGCGCACGCCCAACGCGCGGTAAGCAGCGGCCAGTTTGCGGACCAAGGCGAACAATTGCGCGTAGGTAAAGGAACGGGTGGTGCCATCTTCCACAATGCTAATAAGTGCAGGTCGTTCAGGATGGTTTTTGGCATGCTCATCCAACGCATTGACGCTGAGATTGGTGGTTCCCCCCGTGTACCAGCGAAATGACCCCTCGAACGCCTCGTAGAGTGTCGTCCAAGGGGTATGCCAGTCCACCCGCGCGGCGGCCCGGGTCCAATATTGCTCCCAGTCGCCTGCCTTTTCCAGTTCCGCGGCCACCCGCGGATTAGTTGTTTCCAAGGCGTTTGGTCTCCTTTCCGCCAGGTCTTTGGTCCGTCCATGGTGCGCTTGCCCGTCCACAGCAACCTGCCCCTTCGCCGCGCACGCCAGGTCCGACCTTCTGCCAGAGACCCGCGTCGACTCCGCAGCCTCACTCCGCGTCCCGGCCCCCCATTTGCCGCCGGGCTGGCGACTGCCGCCGGCAAAGCGGCGCGCGGGGGAGGACAGCGATACCGCCGGCGTCCTAAAAGCCTGCCGTGGGATGCGTGTGTACGGATGGTTATGCGAAATTCACAAGAGATTTATTTCCGTACGAATTAAGAATATTATCGCATCAGCCGATATACAAGGCAAAAAACGGCGGCGCGGTGGGATCTGTTTTGTATCAGGTAATATAATTGCGCACCAGGCCGAGTCTTGGAAAACCCTTTACGATCGGACAAATCGTTGTTGTTATGCGGATTTTCCGACTTCTCCGGCAGATTCCGAGCATCGCGCACCCGCGTCGCCGTCGTTGACACCCGCCTGGGGCGTATGCGATTATCACACCGCATTCGCACCCACTGGATTGAGTTGCTGCTGAGGGCCTTCATAGTCCGGTTGCACAATCGATGGCAAGCTGGGGACAAGCCGACGCTTGGCCCAAGCCGGGCGCCCCCGGGTTCACAGAGCCCCGTGCCGGCATAATCTTATGAAAGGACGGAATGACATGGCTGACGACACCTATCATCCCGGGTTGGAAGGCGTGACGGCTACCGAAACGGCGATCTCATACCTTGATGTCGAGCACGAAACCATTCTGATCCGAGGATACGATCTGCTGAAATTGGCGACCAGTGTCGACTATCTTAGCGTGGCCCACCTGCTGCTGGAGGAGCGCTTGCCATCTGCAGACGAACACGCGGCGTTTCGCCGCAACCTGGCCGAACAGCAAGCGGTCCCGCCGCAAATTTGGACGATCCTGCGCCAGTTGGGCCCGCACACGCACTTAATGGACGCGCTGCGCACCGCGATCTCGGCCTTGGCCACGTTTGATCCAACCGTCAGCGGCGTTCCCGCCGACCATTTGGACGGGCAGCTGCGCACCTTGCTGGCCAGCATGCCCGTCATTGTGGCCAACATGTATCACATCAGAGAGAACCGGCCGCTGGCCACGCCGGACCCGGCCCTCTCGTATGCGGCGAATTTCCTGGCGATGATCACCGGGCACCGTCCGAACCCGTTGCAAGAACGCGCCTTCGATCAATTGCTAACCGTGTACAGCGAACATGAACTCCCCAACTCCACTTTTGCCGCGATTGTGATCGCCTCCACCCTATCCGACACCTATGGCGCCTTGACCGGGGCGGTGGCCTCGCTAAAAGGCCCCCTCCACGGCGGCGCCAACGAGGCCGTGATGCGCATGCTGCGCGAGATGCAGACGGCGGAGCAGGCCGAGCCCTATCTCCTGGCCAAACTGGCCCAAAAGGAGCGCATCATGGGCTTTGGCCACCGCGTGTACATGAAGCAGGCCGATCCCCGCGCGGTTCTCATGAAGAACCTTTTGGCCCAACTGGTCAGCAGCCCGCAGGAACACGAGCTTTACCAGATCTGCCTCACCGGGGAAGCCGTCATGCTGCGCGAGAAAGGACTCTATCCCAACCTCGACTACTATGCGGCTCCCGTGTATGACTTGCTGGGGGTGCCGATTGACCTCTACACCCCGATCTTTTTTGCGGCGCGCACGGCAGGTCTGTTGGCTCACATCCGGGAACAATACCGGCACAACCGCCTGTTTCGGCCGCGGGTGCGATACATCGGACCCGCTCTGGGCGACGTCGCGTCCTAGGCGGCGACACCTTGGCTCAACCGCACTCGCCACTATTTTGCTGAGGGGAGGCAGCGGCGCCCCGACCATCCGGACGCCGTCACCATGGAAGAACACACGGAAATCATCGATGAGGTGCTAACCGACATCGCTGCCTATGTCACTGAACGCACCATCTCCAGTCCGGAAGCCTACCGCATGGCCCAGTGGGTGTTGGCGGACACGTTGGGCGCGGGCATCCTCGCTCTAAATGACCGCCAGTGCCGCAAGTTGCTAGGGCCGTTGATTCCCGGCACTGCGGTGGCCGGGGGCTGTCGCGTGCCCGGGCTGGCGTTCGAACTGGACCCGGTGCAAGCGGCCTTCAATATCGGCTGCATGAATCGCTGGCTGGACTACAACGATACCTGGCTGGCCCGCGAATGGGGACACCCCTCCGACAACATCGGGGCGATTCTGGCGGTGGCCGATTGGAAGAGTCGGCAAAACATCCGCGACGGCAAGCCCCCGCTGCCCATGCGCGAGGTGTTGACCGCCATCATTAAGGCCCATGAGATTCAAGGTGTGTTGTCGTTGGGCAACAGTCTCAACCGGGTTGGATTGGATCATGTGCTGTTCGTCAAAGTTGCGTCCACGGCTGTTGCCACGCATCTGCTGGGCGGCACCTATGATCAGGTGGTCAATGCCCTGTCGCAGGCCTGGCTGGACAACGGGAGCCTTCGCACCTACCGTCATGGCGCCGATACCGGATCGCGCAAATCATGGGCGGCCGGAGACGCCACCAGCCGGGCGGTTCGCCTGGCGTTGCTCGCGCTGACGCACGAGATGGGCTACCCCCGCGCCCTGTCCGCCCCCGACTGGGGTTTTAACGCGGTGGTGATGCGCGATCAGGCCATTCATCTGGCCCAGCCCTTGGACTCTTATGTAATTGAGCACGTGCTGTTTAAACTCTTTCCCGCCGAGTTCCACGGGCAGACCGCGGTCGAAGCGGCGCTCGAACTGCACCCCGCGGTGACCGCCCGTTGGGATGACATCGACCGGGTGGTGGTACGCACCCAAGAGTCCGCAATGCGCATCATCAACAAACGCGGACCGCTGAAAAATCCCGCCGACCGGGACCATTGCATTCAGTATATGACGGCCGTCGCGCTGATCCACGGCGACCTGTCCGCGGAGCACTACGACGAAGCCACCGCTGCGGACGGGCGGATTGAGGCCTTGCGGGAAAAGATGACGGTTGAAGAAGACCCGCAATTTTCCCGGGATTACCTGGATCCCGCCAAACGTTCGGTGGGCAATACCCTGCAAGTCTATTTCCGCGACGGGAGCAAGACCCCGCAAGTCACCGTAGAATACCCGCTGGGCCACCATCGGCGGCGTCAGGAAGCCGAGCGTCACATCTGGCATAAGTGCGAAACCAATTTATCGTCCTGGTTTGTTCCCGCCAAAGTCGACGAATTGTTAAGTCTCTTGCGCCGTGATACCTTGGACAGCGTCCCGGTGCCCGAGTTCCTGGACGCGTGGCGCCCCTAGCGGCAGAAAAGGAGGCCCCAATGAGTGGACCGTTTCCGCAACCGCTTTCGCAGTCTGAGCTTTCCCGAATGTTTCGGGCGCTGCTAGCCGCCCCCGCGATCTTGAAGATAGCGGGAGCGCACGATGCGCTCGCCGCCCTCGTCGCGCAAAAAACCGGGTTTGGCGCCCTCTATCTGTCCGGGGGCGCCTATACCGCCAGCCGGGGGTTGCCCGACATCGGCCTGGTCAGCGGACCGGAAGTGGCGGCCCGCGCCCGCGACATCGTCGGCGCCACCAATTTGCCGCTGTTGGTCGACGTGGATACGGGATTCGGCGGGCCCATCAACGCTGCCCAGACTGCGCGCTTGATGGCGGACGCGCGGGCCGCCGCCATTCAAATCGAGGATCAGAGCCTTCCCAAGAAATGCGGACACCTCAATGGCAAAACGCTGATTGCGGCCGAGGACATGGCTGCCAAAATCCATGCCATCCGCGACACCGTGCCCGACTTGGTCATCGTCGCCCGAACCGACGCCTATGCGGTGGAAGGCTTCGATAGCGCCGTGGAGCGCGCCCAGCGCTATTTAGCCGCGGGAGCCGACGCGATTTTCCCCGAAGCGCTGGACTCCGCCGAAGTCTGGCAACGCTTTGCCACCACCGTGGTTGCCCCGCTTTTAGCCAACATGACGGAATTTGGCCGCACCCCCTATTTCTCGGCGGACCAGTTTCAGGACTGGGGTTATCGCATGGTCATCTACCCGGTCAGTTCGCTGCGCGTGGCCGCCAGAGCGTACGAACGCCTCTACCAAACGATTTGGACGGAAGGCACGCAAGTTGCGCTGCTGCCCGAGATGCAAACCCGGCAGGAACTCTATGAGCTCTTGCGCTATTGGGACTATGAGGCGTTGGACGCCAAAATCGCCAAGACCATCTTGCCGTAAGCGCCGCTGGTCGCGGGCGGGCGCGAATCGGGAGCAAGCGGGTGATGGGCTCGCTACCCCGCCGCGCCGGTGGCCGGACTTGACCCCCTCCGGCCAGCGGCGCCCGGGGCCGCGGCTACCGGATTTCAGGGACGGCGAGGCGGTCTTTTAACCCGAGCAGACCGTCGCGAAATATCGCCGCATCCATCAGTTTTAGCTCCGGGCTTACCCGGGGAGCAAAATCCATCAGCGCCAGCACGTCCGTTTCGAGATCGATTCCGGGCGCAATTTCGGTGAGTTCCCACCCGCCGGCGACGAGGTGAAACACGGCACGTTCGGTCACCACCAGCACGTCCTGATGGCACCCCCTGGCGCGCACCCCGTCGAAAGATACCTGCACCACCGCCGCCACGCATTTTCTGGTTCGCCCCTCGTGGACGATGCGTAGACGCCCCTCTGCCGCCTCGACGCTAAGCCCGCCCGTTGTCAAGGTGCCGCAAAAGACCACCTTCTTGGCCGGTTGCGTGATGTCGATGAACCCGCCCGCGCCGGTCGCGCGCGTTCCGAATTTCGTCGCGTTGACCCGACCCGCCGCATCCATCTCGCCGAACCCCATGAACGTAATGTCCACCCCGTGGCCGTTATAAAAGTCAAATTGGTAGGGATGTTCGATGAGCGCATCGGGATTGCGGGAGATCCCGAAGTCGACCCCGCCCACCGGCATCCCCCCGTAGACTCCCGATTCCACCGTCAACACCACCTGGTCGCGGCACCCTTCGCGGACCACCTCGGGCCCGATCACATCATTCGGAATCCCGGTTCCCATATTGACAATGGCCCCGGCGGACAGCTCCAACAGCGCGCGTCGGCCAATCACCCGGCGCGCGTCCAAAGCCCCCACCGCGGGGTCCGCCAGCATCCGGTACCCCTCGCCGCTAAAGGCCGCGTCCATGTACCAGCTCGAGGTTTGCCGGTGCTGCCGGAGCGGATCGGCGGCTTGGACCACATAATGCACGTGGGGAGCCGGGATTTCCACCTGCCGGGGCGCGATGGTCCCCCGCGCCACCAGGTTCTTGACCTGGGCCACCACTTTGCCCCGATAGCGCTGAGCGGCAAAGACGGCGGGGAGAATCTCCAGTTTCATCGCCTCGTCTTCCGCACTGATATTGCCGACATCGTCGGCGGTAGTCCCCCGCACCAGCGCCCAGTCGATGGGAACCGCCTCGAACCACAAATATTCCCGGCCCCTGACCTCCACCACCCGCACCAGGTCGTCCAAGCCGCGGGTCAGGTCGTTCATTTTGCCGCCTTCCAAGCGCGGGTCGATAAACGTGCCGAGTCCAATTTGGGTCAAATGCCCCTCCAAACCCGAAGCCACCGAGCGCAACCAGTGGGTCATTTGCCCTTGCGGAAAACAGTAGGCCTCGACTTGATTGCCCGATATCATATCCATCCATTTGGGAGCCAGCCCCCAATGCGAACCAATGATCCGCTGCACCATCCCCGCATGCGCCAGCCGTTGAATGCCATGCTGGCGGTCGCTTTGCCCCGACGCGTGAATCAGGGTCAAATGGTTGGGGTGACCGGTTCGCAAGTATCGCTCTTCCAATGCTTCCAAAACCGATTCACAAGCCCCCACCAACGTCATCCCGACGGTTAACAGGCAATCGCCGTCGCTGATGAGATTCGCGACTTTTTCCGCCGTCACCAACTGCGCCACCCCGAACCCCTCCTATTCCAGCCTGTCGGCTGTTGATCGCTGCACCAGTTCCGGAGGATAACAAAGCCGGAGCGGGGGCAAGGAGGCGTTGGTGGTGTTTTTCGCAATAATCCGCTCCATCGCTGCCACTCCCATTTCGTATGCCGGTTGCCGGATCGTCGTCAATCGGATGCCCGGCATGGCGGACACCACACTGTCATCAAACCCCACCACGCTGAGGTCGGCGGGCACCCGCCAGCCGCGGCGGGTCACCCCGTCAATCACGCCGAGCGCCATCAAATCATTGGCCGCAAATACCGCCGTAATATGGTTGGCCGGCACATCCCGGCCAAACGCGTAGCCCGCCTCATAAGTCAGGTCCCCCTCATATTGGGCGGAGAAGAGGATGTCGCTTCCCGCCCGGGCTATCGCCCGCTCAAATCCCGCCTGCCGCCGGCGGCAGGCCGGTGAGCTCGCCAGCCCGCCCAAAAACGCGATCCGGCGATGTCCGAGCCGCACCAGATATTCGGTCGCCAACGACGCCCCGCGCAGATTGTCAAAGGTTACCATGTCCGCCAATGCGTTCTCGGGATCCCGCACCGCAAACACCGTCGGCACCCCATCCGGCTCCCCACTCATCTTGCCAAACATCGCATCGGGATCGGCGCTGACCAGGATCAGGCCGGCCACCGCATGGGCCAGCATGGAGTGCACCAGCGACATCTCCCGCGGCAATGATTCATCGGTATTGCCAATGAGGGTGGAATATTGCGACTGGGCGGCGGCATCGCCCGCGCCCCGGGCCAATTCGGCATAAAAGGGATTGCGGATATCGGGCACGATCATCCCCACCGAGCGAATTTTACCGCGCGCCAACCCCTGGGCGATCGGACTGGGCGAGTATTGAGCCTGCTGAATAACCTGCAGCACGCGATCCCGGACGGCCGCGGAGACATGAGGATACCCGCTCAAAACACGCGAAACGGTGGCGCGGGAAACCCCGGCCCGCTTGGCCACCTCGGCAATGTTCATGAAATCGCGTCCCTTTTTGAAACCGGTTTCACTAGTTTTTATTATACCGCATCCGAGAACCTCGGGCCAGCCTCCGGCGCCGGTGCGAGACGCTTTTGGCCCACGCCCCAATTCGCTCATCCCCCCGGCCGATTCTCGCCAGGGCCGCCCGCAACCGTGGCCCGGATGGGACTCAACCCGCCCGGCACCTCAACGGATTGCGACCGGCGGCGCGACCACCTTCCCCAGACGCTGCTTTGCCGCCCGCGGCGGCGGCTTGATCCCCCGGCGTGAATGCATAAACCGCTCGGACCGGAGGCATTCTCTTCTTTAAGCATCGCGAACAACGGGAGGGCGTTAACAACTCCGGTGGCGTTATCCCTGACCAGCCCAACGGTCCCCGCCCGGCGGATGACGTGACGGGTTTCGGCCGGGGCTGACGGCTATGCCAACCCCAGACAAAAAGCAGGTGACTTCGTACGCGACATGACACGGGCAACCCCCTGGCGTCCAACCTTTTGCAAGCCCTCGCGGGACTCTCGCGGGAGCTCAGCGGGTGGATGGGAGAAATGGAGCCGAGACTCGACCGGCAGGGACTGGCGGTCGGCGACTTGGAGGCAATCGCTCGCCATTTAAAGGCGGTGTTCGGCCCCAGCGACGACTTCACGCTGCGAGCCATCCGCACCCCCGGCCCGTCTACGAACAGCTTGCTGGCGTACATCGACGGCTTGATCGACCCCGCCTTGCTTGACGGACAAGTCGTGCAACCGCTGCTGGCCGCCCATCCCGCCATACCCCACTGGCCGGGCGGCGCTCCCGTCAGCGAGGCCGCCGACTGGGCGGCCGTGATCGAGGGATGTCTCAGCGGTCGCGTGGCCGTCTTCCGGGCAGAAATGGCGGGCGCGGTGATGGTGGACATCGCCCGCATTCCCCATCGCGCCATCGATCGCGCGCAAACCGAAATGAGTGTGCGCGGACCCCAGGAAGCCTTCGCCGACGTGGTTGCCATTCAGTTTGCGCAATTGCGCTGCCGACTGCCGACCCCGGATTTAGTCTGTGAAAGCCTAACCCGGGTTTCGCAGCTGCCCGTTCCCATCGGCCTGGCTTACCTGCAAAATGTCGTGCAGCCGGACGTCGTCTCCGCGGTGCGCCTCCGCCTGCGGCGGATGGCGATTGACGCGCCCATCAACAGCACGCGGATCGGCGCGCACGTGCGCGACCGCCCGTGGGCCATTTTCCCCACCGTTCGGTACACCGAACGCGTGGATTGGGCGGCCTTGGAGCTGCAGCAAGGCAAGGTTGCCATTTTGGTGGCGGGCGACCCGTTCGTCATCACCCTCCCCACCACCTTAGCCGACTTTTACCGCACCACCTCCGACTACAGTTCGGCTTGGTACGATACCTCGCTGATCCGTGTCATCCGCTTGCTCGGCTGGGCCTTCGGCATCTACCTGCCCGCCATTTATATCGCTTTGACCGAGGTCAATCCGGACCTGATCTCGCCCAAATTGTTCGACCTGGTGGCCGGCAGCCATACGGCCCTGCCCTTTACGCCGCTGGTTGAGGTGGTGGTGATGATTCTGGTGATTGAAGTGCTGCGTGAAGCGGCCCTGCGCCTGCCCAAAATTCTGGCCTCAACCATTGGCACGGTGGGAGCGATTGTGGTCGGCACGGCCGTGGTCAAGGCCGGATTCGTCAGCCCCCAAATTATTGTCCTGATGACCCTGACGGCGCTCAGCCTGTTCAGCGCGCCCACCTATGAACTCATCGCCACCTGGCGGCTGGTCGGATGGATTATGTTGCTAAGCGGTTTTGTGCTGGGGATGTTCGGCATCATTCTGGCGACATTTTGGGTGACGGGCGAAATGGTCACCCTCTCCTCCTACGGAGTTCCTTACCTGGTCCCCTATTCTCCGTTTCGTCCCAAGGATTGGAGCAACACCTTGTGGCGCGTGCCCTGGACCCGCCTGGTGCGCAGGCTGACCGAGGGCCGCGGACGGGAATTGCGTTGGGCGCGGGCAGCGCGACGCCCGTGAAGCCGGCTGGCCGCATCGGGATCCGGTTACTGGCGCTGTTGGGGCTCTTGCTCACGCTGAGCGGGTGCTGGGATCAACGGCCGGTGGAAACGCGGGCCGCCGTGGTCGCCCTCGGCATCGATCCGGGACGCAGCCGTTCGCTCTTTCGCTACACGTTTGTCTTTCCCAACGTGACCACCACGGCCACCAGTCTGGCGGCGACTCCCTCCAGCCAGGAGTTTTTTACCGTCACCGTCGAGTCCCAAAGCTTGACCGGGGCGTTGTCCGCCGCGCAGCAGCGCCAAAGCCGCTCCCTTTATCTGGGCCAAGTCCGGCTTATCGCCTTGTCGACCCGCTTGCCCGTCACCGTCTGGCGCAACACCCTCAATTCCGCCGTCCAGTCGGGACGTTTCGTGTTGACGTTTTGGCTGGTGGGCACGTCGCACGCGCGGCGTCTGGTATCGCTCAGTCCGCCCTCTGAGGTCGTTCCCGAAGTGGCCGTCTACCGCGCGCTCAGTTGCCATTGTCAGCCAATCCGGTGGACGCAGCGCGCCTGGCGGCTCTGGGTACAATCCCAGACCCCCGGGATTACCCCGTGGGTTCCGGCCGTCTCGACCGAGGGTTCCCGCTTCTTGCTGCACGGCCTGGACGTTATCGGCCCCACCCAGGTCGAATCGTGGAACCGCACGCAAACCGGGGGATGGGGCTATTTGACCGGGCGCGTGCGCAACGGGTTCTTAACCATGCATCAGTCTGGCGGCCAATCCTATACCGTCGGCCAAATCCACGGGCGCTCGGCATTGCGCATCGTCACCCAAGCCCACGGTGTAGACGTGCAGGACTCGTTGCGCTACACCGGCGTGCTCGAGGGCAACACCGTCGGCAGCGGTTGGTCGGGGACCTTCGAACATCAGGCGGAGATGGCCGCCGCCCACCACATTCTAAGGCTCGCGGTCCAGGCCTGGCAAAAGGCCCGCGCCACGCATACCGACCCCTTTGGCTGGCACCGCGACTGGCGCTGGCAAGACGAGGCCGGCGCACTCCGCCACCCGTCCGCAACCGGTTCCTGGCAAGACTGGAACATCCGGGTGGCGGTCCATTTTCGCATCCGCAACGAAGGGGTGGTGCGCTAAATGTCGGCCACCACGGCAAACCCCAGTCCCCTCACCTACGTCCTCATGCTGGCCGCCAGTCTGCTCGGGCCCGCGCTCTTTGTCTGGCCGTTGCATGTGGTGGTGCGGGCTGGGCAAAACGCGCTCTGGGGTGTGCTCCTGGCCGCCAGCTGGGCAATCCTGGCCGCCTGGCTGCATTCCCCCCGGCCAAACGCCGAGGCACGCGCCGACGGATGCGTTCAGACCGCGCTCGACAGCCTCGGCATGATCCTCCTCCTCGGCATCGACGTGCTCATGCTGGTTCTGCTAGCGGGCATGCTGAAGGCGTTTTTCCTCTACGAAACCCCGCGTTGGGCGTGTATTTTCCCATTGTTGGCGGTCGTCATGTGGTGGACCGGCCACGGTCGGAGCGCCCCCGCCCGGATCACCGCGTTTTGGTTGCCTTGGATGCTTATCGTGTCCCTCGCCTTCGGCAGCCTGGCACTCACCAACGCCACCTATTTCCGCGCCGCCTTGCCCAGCACGGACTGCCGTTTGTCGCAGGTGGTCGCGGCCGCGTATACCACCGCCTATCTCGGCGTGCCGCTGGGATTGACGGTGCGCCGGCTGGGAGGCACGGTGGCGGGGGGACCTGGCTCCCGTTACGCGGTTTTCGGGGTGCTGCTGGCCGGAAGCATTCTCTTGCTCATTTACGGACTCAATCTCGCCACCCTCGGCCCCGATGCGCTGGTGCATTTGCGGTGGCCCTCGGTCTTCACGTTGGAACAAGTTACCCTGGACAGCGCGTTTTTCATCAGCCGGGTGGGCATCGCGGTCATTTTTGTTTGGACCCTGGGGGTGGCTATGGCCGTGCTGATGCATTTTCATTTGGCCACCAGGCTGTGGGTTCCGCCCCACCGATCCCAACGGCGTTGGATAGTCACCGGCGTCATGGGACTCTTGGTGGCGGGGGCCAGCAACCTGGTCCTCTCCCCGTTGGCCGCCACCCACCTGATCTTGCACCTGGTCAATCCGCTCGCCGTCGCCTATCTCGGCATCGATACCCTGGCAGGCATCGGGCACCGCTGGCGAACACGGAAGCAACCGCCGGAGCACGCCCGTCCCCCAGGCCACAGCGGACCCGGTCGCCGTCCGCCAAGCAACCGCCCGCCAGCCCCGGTGCCCGATCCCAGGCATTGACCAGAGCGGGCGGGCAGGGCGGGCCGCAGGTGATGCCCGGACCAGGCTCAGCCCGCGGCTGGGCCATCTTGCTGGTTTCGTCAGCGACATGCGGGGGTAAAACGCATTTTCCGCACAGATTGGCAGCACGGGCCCCCAAGCCTGAAGCGAGGCGATCTAAGCACAAAGGGCATTGCCGACAGTTCGGCGACGCCCAGCGCGGGCGCCACCGCGTCTTGTCCGCTGGCGCAGAGAGACTCAAGCGCAGGCGACATCCCCGCCGCCTCGGCGGGCGGCAGGGCCAGCCCAAGACGCCCGGTCAACAGCGGCCAGCTGGGCAGATCCGAATGATTGAGCGGCAAAGGCAAAATGGAGAGACGTCGACCATCGCCCGGGCGGTGAGTTTTTCCAGACGCTCGCCAGCGGCTTCCACCAACCGCACCCGGACCCCGGGCAACCGGTGGTTGAACACCGGCAATAACCGGGGCAACACCTGTCCCCCGGTGATGGCGGTGGTGCCAACCGCCAGATCGGGTCCCATACCCTCGGAACGATCCCGCATCGCCCGTTCCCCATCGTCATCCAGCTGAAGAATCTGCGTCGTGTGGCTCGCTCGATAACACGCTGCCCATCCGCGGTCGGCGTCACCCGGCCGACTCGCGGTGAAACCGGCGGACGCCGCGTTCGCGCTCCCACTTGGCAACCTGCTGGCTCAGCGAGGGCTGCGAGTTCCCGAGACGATGGGCGGCCTCGGCAACACTTTTCTCCCGGTGGATGGCGACGACATATCGCAGCAGCCTGATTCCCACGCTGCGTCCCCCATAACCTGAGCCTATCGATAGGATAGATGGTATATCTTCGACAGCGAGCCCGAAATGCCGTATGATCCCGCCAACCGCACCATCCCAAGAGACGAGGAGGGATTCGCAAATGGCCGATGGCCCCCGCACCGACCGCCCCTGCGGATCGAATGAATTGGTAGAGCGCCAGTTTTCCCGCTTGGCGGGTCGCTATGAGACGTCTGCCGTGCACGCCCAAGGCCAAGACTTGGGTTGGATGGTGAGCGACGCCGCGTTGACGGGGCAAGAACGCGTGCTGGATGTGGGAACCGGAGCCGGCCATACCGCTCTGGCGCTGGCGCCGGGCGCTTGGACGGTAACCGGCATCGATCTTACCGCCGACATGATCGCCCGCGCCGCGCAGTTGGCAGAGCGGCGCGCATTGGCCAACGTGCAGTTTGTGGTCGGCGATGTCGTCCGCTTGCCGTTCCCCGCTGATTACTTCGACCGCGTCGCATGCCGTTTCGCCGCCCATCATTTTGTCGACCCCGACGGCGCGGCCCGAGAAATATCGCGTGTTTTAAGGCCTGGCGGCAGGCTTCTGCTGATCGACCACATCGCCCCCGACGATGGCGAACTCGACGCCTTTATCAATCGCGTCGACTGGCTGCGAGACCCATCGCACGTGCGCGAATGGACGGCTCGCGAGTGGGCACATCGTTTTCAGCAAGTGGATATCCCCACCACCGTCGCCCGCGAGTGGGACCTGACGCTTGAGGTGGGGTGGTGGCTCGAGCAAGCCGGAACCCCCGGGGAACGGCGGCAAGAGATTTTGCAGATGCTGCGGGACGCCCCGCCAGCCGCCCGCGACATGTTTTCGATCCGGCTCGACCAATCGCGCCAACCCGTTTCGTTCGTGCTGAAATGCGCCTTGTTCACGGGCCGCAAGGCCGCCGTCCCGCCCGGCCCAACCGCATAAGGCGGGATGGGGCGGCAGGCTCGCCGAGGCCGGATGCTGGGGATTGGGCTCTGGACGGGGTCGCCGCAACCGGTTATCACCTAACCACCGGGAGCCGTCACCGCAACCCATCGCCGGCCCGCGGCCAAACCTGGATGCCCGGCGCGGACCGCACCCCCTCGCGCCGCGCTTTTGGCGCTCGCGGCCAAAGCCCCGATGACATTAGAGCGCCCGCGCACCGAACCCGGCTCGCCCGGGCGGGCGCATCCCCCGAACGCCGGGCCCGGGTGGGTGCGGCGTCTCCGCGGGGGATCCGGGGATCTCACTGCGGCAACGACAGCTGCACATCATGCGTCAGGGTGAAGCTCCGGTGATAGCGGCCAAAGGTGACTGATTCGCTATCGTAGCGAATGCCGGGCTGTTTTTGAATGGTCAGCGTGCGCAACGACAGGCCCTTGGGCAACAGATAGCGGATGGTCATGGATCCCACCGCCGGCGGTTGGGATTTGTTCATCCGGCCAGGCAGGCTGATGTGGTTGCCAAATACCATCTTATTGACGGTGTGATTTTGGTAGACTTCGGTCACCCCGTTAATGTCGCCTGACATGCCGAGCAAGGTCGACCCGGTCGGCACGTAGATCCGGACCCAGGCGAGATAGGGCACCACCAGCCAGTTGTTGACCACCGCCGGGTTGGTCCAGGTAATGGTTACGGTTTGCTCGACCTGCCCGTTCGACTGCCGGTTCAAGGTGGTCGCCACCGCGTAGTGCATAAAATAGTTGTCTTTGTGCCCGCCCAGGTTGGCGTCCACCACCTCCAAATAATCCCCGGGCACCTTTTTGTCCATGGTGCCGCCCCAGTTGAAGTGCTGTACCATCGCTTCAGCCCGCGGGTTGTTGAAGTAAAACACCAGCAACTTCTGATTCAGCGCCTGTTGCACGGTGTTCAGCACCGCGCTGATGGTGCCCCCGTGGGCGGTCAGCACCCGATGGATGAGGTCTTTCATCATCACGCCAATGAACGCCTTGCGGGTATTGGACGGCAACCCGGACATCTCCGCGATGTACTCCATTTCATAGTTGGCGTTTTGCGCGGTAATGCGCAGATGATGGTAACTCGCAGGCATGGTAATCGGCCCCACATCCGCCAGCAGGTTGTCGACAAACCAGGTGTCCACAAAGACCATCCCGTTAATGGGCGCGGCATGGGGAATCGACTGGTAAAACCGGTTGATGTAGCCCACCGTGGTGGGCACGTTGGGCGAAAGGTTAGCGTCACGGATGTGCCAGTGCTGGGTGTACACGTAATGGAGAATCGGAGGCGCTGGCGGCCGGTACTGCACCGACGAAGCCAACGAATAGATGTTGTGCGCGGCCAGCGATCCGACCAGGCCTTGATGGACCGTCACCAGGCTGTAGGCCGTCATAAACCCGCCGGTCGGGCGCAACTCCCCGCTGTTTTGAAAGAGCAGCAGGTAGCGTTGTTGCGTGGGCACGCCCAATACCTGCTGCACCACCCCCGCCGACTGAATAATGCCGGGAATGCGGGACACCCAGGTCGTCGCCAACTGCTGGGCATGGGTCAGCGAGGCGGCATGACTTTGCAAAAAACTCGGCAAGGCCGCGGCATGCACCTGGTTCAGCTCCGCCACCGCATGCTGAAAGTCGGGCTGCGCCCGATGCAGCGCGGGGACCAGCTTGGGCAGCGCCTTGACCAGCGCGGCGATGCGCTCGCGCCCGGTGACGGGAGTTCCCCCTGTGCGGTAGCCCAGGCTGACCGCAATCTGCTGCAGGTCCGGCCACAACAGATTGAGGCCGGCGGTGCCATATTGGCCGGCGGCGGCCACATGCCGGGCCGCCGTGTAGAGCGGCCCCACCCCGGGAACCCAGCGCGCATAGGGCATCCAGTTCAGGGCCGCGTAGAGTCCGGCGAAATCTTGCGAGGCGCGGGTCAAATCCGCTCCCAGCGTACTCACCTGATGCGCCTTGACGGCTTTGGCCACCGCACCGCGCAGATTCGCCAACTGCCACACCGACCAGGCCGCCCGCACCGGCGGGCCCAGCACCACCAGCCCCAGCGCGGCCAGCAGGGCCGCCCGGGCCAAACGCCGCCACCGCACCACAACCCGTGTGGTCGGAATTCTCGGCGATGCTTTAGCCATGCGACACCCCGGAATGCGCTGGGTGGGGGGCATTCGCCAACGGGCCTCGCGCCCGTCCATACTGGAAATATTCCTCCAGTTGGTCTACCGCCCGATCCCAGGTAAATTGCCGGACCCGCGCCTGCCCCTTGCGGCGCAGCGTCTCCAACAGCACCGAATCCGTCATGATCGCCTCCAAATTGCTCACCAATGCCTGCACGTCGCCCGGCGGGCTCAACAGCGCCGTCACGCCCGGGTCCGCGTAATCGCGGCAACCGCCGGAGTCGGTGCCGACAAAGACCGCCCCACACGCCATCGCTTCCGCGGCCATCAAGCCGAATCCTTCTTGCCAACTGGCCCCCACAAAGATGCTATGCCCTCCGTAAACCTCGCGGGCCAGCACCTCTTGCGCGGGATTTTCAATATACTTTATCCACCTCGGCCAATCGGCCGGCCGGGATTCCGCGCCAAACGCCGTCATCGGCACCGCCGGCCAGCGCTCATGAATCCGGCTCAAGGCGGCCAGCGCGTCCGCACTCCCTTTCCAGCGATAGGGATGATAGGGCGTGATCAGGCTGGGCGTACGGGGCGCGGCGGGGGGGTGGTTTAAAAACACCGGTTCCAGACCACTCGCAATCCGTCTGACCTCGGTCTCCCCGGCGCGCCGTGCTTCATCAAGCAGCCACTGCGACACGACGACCTTATAGATCGGCAACTTCCATGTCGCCAAGGCCCGCTCCGAGGGCCCATGCCAGGTTTCCCGGTGTTGAATCAGGTAAAAGGGCACGCCCTGACGCGCACCAAAATGAGCCACATATTCCGCCGTGGGCCACGCCGTGGCCACGACCACGTCCGCAGCCGGCAATCGCCGCGCGCTGGGTTCTCCGGGCAAATATATCATCTCGACGCCCGGGTGCAAAGGGGCCCATTCGACCGCCGGCGGCTTGATAAACGGCTCCCACCGCTTCCACGTCCGCCACAGATGGCGTGGCCAGCTTGGAAAACGAGGACGCGGCGGAGGCAATTGTCCTAAACGGCCCGCGTGCGCCACCCAGACCTGATGGCCGCGTCGCGCCAGCCGGTCGGCATACGAGTAGACCACCCGATAGCCGCCAACCGGCGTGCTCGGCGGTCCTGGCAACAAGAACCCCACCCGCATGGTCGGCATCGCGCTCCTCTCGGCTAATACCCCTCTGACTTTTCGACATGCCGATCGCAAATTCCTGCCCTGCTGCCGGCGCAGCAGCCGCCAAGGTCTCCCTGTTTTCGCCTCATTTCCCCCGGCGCTGGCCCTTACTATCCTACCGTAAGGAACTCTGGCGCGCGCGTCAACCGGCAGGCGGCGGGCCCCCCCACCGGTTGGATCATCCGACCCTCGAACCGGGCGTCCCAACTCGGGTGAGGCGGCCCGGGCAAACCGACAGAACGGACGCCGGTTTTGGCCAACCGCGCAGCTTTGTCACCAAAATGTCATGGCGGTTAAGGTAGAATAGAGGGCGGACTGTAAAACGGCCACGGGCACTGTTGGCGATAACGCGAAGCCCACGGGCAGTTCCCAAGCCTTTTACGCCCGAAGTGACCACGATCGAGACAAATCAGGCAACACTTAAGGAGGTTCTGGCCGCGTGTCGCACCCGTATCTCGTACCGGCATTAATCGCTGGGTTAATCCAGGGGATTGTGGAATGGCTGCCGGTAAGCAGCAAGACCATGATTACCCTCTACTTCACGGTACTCGGCATCAAGGTGCAAAACGCGTATTCCCTGGGTCTCATTGCCAACTTCGGTTCATTTTTTGCCGCTCTCTACTACTTTCGACGCGAAGCTGCGCTGACGTTTCTCGCCTTGGCGCATCCCTTCGCATCCGACCCTTACTCCAAATTACTCCGCTTTTTGGTGATTGGGACGTTGGCGACGGGAGTCATCGGAATCCCCATTTATGTCTCGGTGCGCCACACGTTTACGCTCGTGGGCGGATCCGTGGCCATGCTGGCAATTGGTGTGCTCCTGCTGTTTACCGGGGCCCTTATGCGCCGCAAGGAACACATGATGGAGACCGCGCTGGCAGCCGACTCCGGCGATAGACAGCCTACCACCGGCGCCGCGATTCTGACCGGGGCGATGCAGGGCCTGGCCGCGCTGCCGGGAATCAGCCGGAGCGGAATGACCATTACGCCGCTGTTATGGATGGGCTTCACGGGAGAAGAAGCCATCCGGCTGTCCTTTATGCTGGACGTGCTGGCGTTGGTCGGCGCGGGCGTGGTCCCGCTGGTGATTGGACAGGGCGGTCAGGCCGCGGTGTCCCAATTTGGATTGGGCACCACCATTTTAATGGTCGCGGTGGCCGCGGTGGTCTCTTTTCTGGCCATTAATGCCGTGCTAAACGTAGCCAAGCGGCTGAAAACCTCGACCGTCACCTTTGGCATTGCCGCCATCACGCTCGTCATCGCCGGATTGGCGGTCGGCGGGCTGTAACACGGCCCGCGCAGCCCGCGAGCCGTCCTGCGCGGCGATCCCGCTGGCGGGTGCCGCGGGCACCGTCCTGGCAGCCAACCTCCCGCGGACGCTGCCGGTCCCCAAGCGCAAGACTCCCCACCGGCTAAAGGCGGGGAGTCGGCGCCGCTGGCGGGCGGTGGGGCCCTCTGCCCCGCCCAACGGCCTTAAGCATGCCACTGATGGTTGAGCACATCGCGCAACAAACGGTAGGGCTTGGTGATCAGCCGCAAGGGCAACGTGGCCATAAACAGCGTCAAGTCCTCACGCAACTCTTCTTCCATGCGGCGCGGTTTGGTCAGCACCCGTTTTAAAAAATCGGCCCGGTAGAGGGAACTCATCTCATCATGGCGGACCGTTTGCGCGTGGGCCGCGTGATGGTCTTCGGAACAACTGGGCTCGTGGCAGACTTCCACGCGCCGATGGCATTCGGTGCATTCAATCACCGTCAGCTGGTCCGCCTTGTATTGCAGGGTGTGCACGGTGTTCGCGCCGCAAATGATGCACAACAACTCGACTTCTTCCGGCGGGTCCATCTTCGCCAAGGGGCGCACCTCCTCAAAGCAGCCATAGCGGCTGCTCCAATCCCAAACGGATCTCCTGCAGAATGCTCGCCGCCGGAGCTCCGTCCACGGCCCGATGATCAAAGGTCAAGCTCAGCTTGACGGTGGGACGTCCCTGCTGCTCAACGATCGCTCCTATCCCTAGTATCCCCGCTTGGGGAGGATTCAACAAGGGGTTAAACGATTCCACGCCCATCATCCCCAGGTTGGACACGGTAAACGACGGAAACCCCAAATCGTCAGGCCGCATCCGCTTGCTGGTGGCCGCCTCGGTCAAGGCCCGCCGCCGGCCCGCCAATTCCCGCAGTCCCAGTTCCTCGGCGGCATTGATACAGACCACATACAACCCGTCCCCGCTCACGTCCACCGCGTAGCCCAGGTCGACGTGCAACGCCGGGCGAAATCCCGCCTCCTCCACCCAGCCGTTAATGACCGGATGGCGGGCGACGGCGCGCACCGTCGCCAGCAAAATGAAATCGGTGATGGCAACCCGCTCGTCCGGTTTGACCGTCTTAAACCACTTTTGCGCCTGCACCGCGTGCGACATGTCCACCGCGGCGGTGAGGGTGACCTGGGGAATCTGCGCCGACTGCGTCATCCGCTGGGCGGTAATCAGCCGAACGCCGCGAAACGGCTGAAAGGCCCCGGAGCCTGGCGTCTCCCGCGGGGGACTCGGCGGGCGCTGTACGGTTTGGCGGGCGGGCCCGCTGGCGGGCGGGCCCGCTGGCTTCGCCGATTCCGGCGCCCGCGATGGTTTCACCCCGGCCACGTCCCGCCCGATAATCCGTCCCCGGGGTCCGGTGCCCACCACGGTCGCCAAATCGATCCCGCGCGCACGGGCTTGGCGGCGCGCAGCGGGAGAAGCCCGCAGCGGGCCCATCCGGTGCTCGCCCGGACCTGACCGGACCGGTGGGGGAACTGCCGCCGGCCCTGCCTCAGCGGTCCCTCCGCCCTTTATCTCCAGCACCTCCTGCCCCACCCGGGCCGCCTCGCCCTCCGCCACCAAGAGGCGCACCACCTCGCACGGGAAGTCCGCCTCCACTTCCATGTTCACCTTGTCGGTGGTCACTTCGTATAACACGTCGCCCGCCTCGACATGCGCGCCCGGACCCACTTTCCAAGCCACAATAACGCCTTCGTCCATGGTCGAGCCGAGCTTGGGCAGTCGCAAACTCGCCATTAGTGGGCTCCCTCCCGCGTCAGCCAGGATTTTACGCTGTCATGGATACGCTCCACGCTGGGCATAAACGCCTGTTCCAAGGGGGGGCTGTAGGGCACCGGGGTGTCAAGTCCGGTAATCCGCAGCAACGGCGCGTCCAAAAAGTCAAAGGCCTCGCTCTCCCAGACCCGCGCCGCAATCTCGCCGCCGATGCCGCCCCGGCCCACGGCTTCGTGGCACACCGCCAAACGACCGGTGCGGCCCACCGACGCCGTCACCGTGGCCAGGTCCATGGGCACAATCGTGCGCAAATCGATCACCTCGATGTCCCAGCCCTCCCCGGCCAAGAGGGTTGCCGCCTCCAACACGCGGTGGACCATAAAAGAATAGGTCACCAGGGTGGCATCCCGTCCGGGGCGGGCAATCCGCGCCTGACCCAACGGCAGCGCCTCGCCCGACTCCTCCACTTCACCCTTCATCTTATACAGCAGTTTGTGCTCAAACATAATCACCGGGTTGGGATCGCGGATGGCCGCCAGCAGCAGCCCGCGCGCGTCGTCGGGGGTGGCGGGCATCACCACCTTAAGCCCGGGAACATGGTGAAACCACGCCTCCAGACTTTGCGAATGCTGAGCCGCCGCCCCGGTGCCCGCACCGGCGGGACCGCGGATGACCAACGGCACGTGCATGCGGCCTCCGAACATAAAATGGATTTTGGCGGCTTGGTTGACCACCTGGTCCATGGCATTCATGATGAAATCGGAGAACTGGATTTCCACAATGGGCCGCATGCCGACCAGCGACGCTCCGATTCCGGCGCCGACGATGCCCTCTTCCGCAATCGGCGTGTCGCGCACCCGTTCCTTGCCAAACCGCTCGACCAAACCCATCGTCACGCCAAACGCGCCGCCATAGACGCCAATGTCTTCGCCCATGATGAAGACGCGCGGATCGCGCTCCATTTCCTGTTCCAGCGCATACCGCACCGCCGCTGCGTACGTCATTTCCATCAGTCGGCACCCTCCTCGGCCGGTGCCCACACCGCGTCCAACAACGTGTCCGGCGTGGGCCAGGGAGACTCTTCGGCAAACCGCAGGGCGGCCGCCACCTCGGCCCGCACCTCGGCCACCATCGCATCCAAGGCGGCGGCTTCCACACCCTCACCTTCCAAATGCGCCCGCACCCGCTCAATCGGGTCGCGCTTGCGCCAATTTTGGATCTCCTCGCGCGTGCGGTAGCGGTTGGCGTCGCTCTTGGAATGCCCCTTGTACCGGTAAGTCACCGCCTCAATCAAGCTTGGTCCGCCGCCCTGACGCGCCTTGAGGATGGCATAACGGGCGGTTTCGGCAACAGCAAAAACATCCTGGCCGTCGACCATAAGTCCCGGTATGCCATAGGCGGCCGCCCGGTCGGCCAAGTGCGACAAGGCAAACATCTCGTGGACCGAGCCGCTCATGCCGTATTGATTGTTCTCCACCACAAACACCACCGGCAGCTTCCAAATGGCGGCGAGATTGGCCGCCTCGTGAAATCCGCCTTCGTTCAGCGCGCCATCGCCGGCAAACGCCACCACCACCTGCGCGCGTCCCTGCAGATGAAAGCCTAACCCTGCGCCCACCGCAATCGGCACCCCGCCGGCGACGATGCCGTTTGCGCCTAAATTGCCCAGGTTTTGGTCGGCGATATGCATCGACCCGCCCCGACCGGCGCAGTACCCGGTCGTCCGTCCCAAGAGTTCCGCCATCATCGCCCGGATATCGCCGCCGAGGGCGATATTGTGGCCGTGTCCGCGGTGGGTGGAGGTAATCACGTCCCCCGCCTGCAGTTCCCCGATCACCCCGGCCGCCACCGCCTCTTCGCCGATATAGAGATGGGTGGTGCCATGCACCTGGCCGGAGGCGAACAACTCGTCGATGGTCTCGTCGAACCGGCGAATGCGCCACATCGTCCGGAAATAGTCCAGGGCCCGCGGCAGGCTGGCGGCCTCTTCGGTAAAATTGGCGGGATCAGGCTTCGCCACGGCTATTTCCCCCCTCCCAGCCAACTGTCCTGCAATCGGCGCAACACCGCGACCAGCGAGCCCTGGTGAATCTCCACGTCGGCATAGCGAATAACCTCACCTTTGGCGACCGGCCGCACCACCTGCGCGTTTTGCGCCAATCCCAGCGGCAGCGCGCCGGAACTCGCCGCCTCGTCGTAGGCCATGATGAGCCCGCGCACCGAATAGCCGCCCAACCCGTCAATGGTTGCACCCGGTTGGAGATCCCGTTTGGCCACCGCCACCGTTTCCGCCACCGGGCGCTCGCCCGGCGCCAAACAGACGTCGTGGTAGAGGACAGCCTTGGCGATGGTGTGCGGCGTCTCCAGATTGGCTAAATGATAGGGCCGGTAGAGGGTCCAGTTCGGGCCCGGTCCCACTTTGAGATAGTCCATATCTTCGCGAATCTCTTCGTTGCCGCTGGTAATCACGGCAAAGACGCCGGGCGCGATGCCGTGCACAAAATCCACCACGCCCGTCCGGGTCAAGACCCCGCCTTGCGCGACCGTGCTAAAGGTTGCGGCCAGATCGTCCACCGACAGATGCATTCCCCGCATCCCGGCCATTTCCGGCACCAAGCCGGTGGCATTGCTGACCGCGGTCATTTCCACCATCGTCTTGGTGCCGTCGACGAACGAACAAAACATGTGCGGACTGGCGTGCTTGCGCAAGGCCTCCTCCTGCACGGTGTCAGGCGTGGCATCCGGGTCGAGGACATTATTCTTGCCTTTCCCCGCCGCCACCACCGTAAAGCCCAGGGTGCGGGCAAACTCGACCAATTCCACCGTGGCGCCCGGTTCGTCGCCCGCCGACACCGAGTAGACGACGCCGGCCATATCAGCCAACTTCTTGAGAATCCGCCCGACCGTCACATCCGTCTCCACGTTGAGCAGAATGATGTGCTGACCCCGCCCGATGGTATCCAAGGCAACCCGGGCGCCCACTTCGGGCACCCCGGTTGCTTCCACCACGGCCTCAATGCCTTGCGCCGGAATATGGTCGGCATCGGTCGCCACCACCCGCAATCCTTCCGCTAGCCATCGAGCCGCTTGCTCCGCGCCGTCACTGACTTTGATTTGCTCGCGCGGCACCCCCGCCCGGGTGAGCGCGTTAATGGCGCGCTCCGCCTCGACATCGATGACCATGGCTGCCTGCATGCCGCGAATGGTTTCCAGAGATGACACCAACCCCCTGCCCATCTGGCCAGCGCCCACCACCGCGACGGTTATCGGATGACCCGCCGCCGCGCGCGCCGCTAAATCCTGGGTAATATGGGACATGAGTAAAGACCTCCATTTCGGTATCGTTGTGGTTTTTCCGCCGCGTTAGGAACCCTTGCTGGTCCAGTCCCTGACCACAACGGTCCGGCCAATTTGAACCTCACCAGGTGACGGCCATGACCCTTCGACGCGAATTTGGCCGGGTAATATCGGGTCCTCGCCACCCTTGACAATGACCAAATGGCCAATGCTGCGCAGGTTGTCTTCGGCCACCGTACCGACCGCCACAATTCGTAAGGCATGATGTCCAATCTCCAACACCCGGCCAGTTTCCAAAATCGGCTCCGCTGCCATCACCCTTACCGTATGGATGGCGCTGATGTCACGCAGTTCCGCCGGAGCGCCTTCCCCGAACAACACCAACATGTTGGCGGCAACAAACTCGGCGCATTCTCCCCCCAGGGCGGTAATCTCCGTTTCGTAGAAAACCATTACACTGCCTCCTAATTAGCGGGCGCCGGCGTACAGTCCAAAACTGGCCAGCCAGGCCAGCACCACGGCCACCGCCCCGGTGACCTGCCGGCTGAACAACACCGCCGGCACGCCCACCTCGGTGGTCTCCACGGTGGCTTCCCCCAATGCCATCGCCACCGGGATGAAGTCGCAGCCCACCTGCCCGTCGATCGCAAACAGGGCGGGCAGCGCGTACTGCGGGGGGATGACCCCGGCCGCGATTTCGGTGCCGACAAAGACGCCCACGATTTGAGCCACCACCGCGCCCGGGCCCAGCATCGGCGAGAAAAGCGGAAAGGTTCCAATCACCACCACGATCACCAATCCCCACACGGTGCCGCCCAAGGGCGCCACCACGGTCGCCAAATCGTGGCCCAAGCCGGTATAGAGCACAATCCCAATCAACAAGCTGACAAACGCCATGAACGGCAGAATGTTGCGGATAATCATGTCAACCGCTTCCCGCCCGGATTGGTACAGAGTTCCCACGATATAGCCCATCAACCCGGACAGCTTCAGGAAGAAGCCCTTTTGTCCGCCGGCTTGGGCGGCAAACGGGTTGGCGGGCACGGCCGACGAGGCGGGCCCCGCCGTAGCGGCCGCCGGCGCGCTGTCTTCGGCGCTGCCGTCTACGGCCACCACGTTGTCGGGCCGCACCCCGGACACGAAATTGGTCTCTTTGATGTATTCCATCAGAGGACCGGACGGACCGGAGGGAATCACGTCAATGGTCAACACGCCCATGCGGGGATAGACCCCAATGCGCGCGGTACCGCCGCAGTTGACCACCACGCAGCACATTTCCTCTTTGGGAACTTGCGTCCGAAACCCGTCGACCGCCTCGGCGCCGGTCATCTCCGCAATCCGCGCCGCCACCGGATGAATCCCCCCGCCCGTCACCGAAACCACTTTGGCTCGGCGCTGGGTAGGGGCAATGACCAGGCCCTTGCCCCATCCGCCTTCTCCGGGGTTGACCTTTACTTTTCGATAGTCCATCAGGCACACCTCCCTCGAATTCTTAGGATGCGGAGACCGATTGCACGGCCTGCTCGTCCGCCTTGGCCGATTTGCGGCCCATGAGGTAAAGCGTAATCCGTTCGGTCAGGAGACCCCGGATCAGAATAATGACGATACCCAACAGAAAATAACGGACGGCCAAGGGCGCAATCGAGAGGTGCAACTTGGTAATGCCATCGGCGATTCCCAGCCACACAAAGATTTCACCGGCATTGGCGTACGGAAAAAACGAGGTCACCGGATGGCAAAAGGAGACGGCCGAGTCGTAAAAGGCCGGCTTTTGATATTCCGGCAGGAACCGCCCGAAGGTGTAGGCCATGGGATTGGCCAAGAGCAGCAAGGACAGTATCGGCATCGCCGTATAACGCAGGACGGAATATTTGGAACTAAATAAAATAGCGCGGTTGACCCGCTCCTGCCCGACAAACTTGACCATCGCGTACATAAAGGTCAGCAGCACCACCAAAATGGGAACGATGCCGGTAACCAAACCCGCAAACTGTTGGCCGCCGGCCTGAAACAACCCGTAGAAATGCGACCCCAACCAATCGATCACTTTAAGCAAAATCTTCGCCTCCCTTACATTTTCGGCTGAACCGAAAGTCCTTTGAGCGAGATCTGGGATTCATAGCCGGGCAATTGGCGCGCAATCAGTTCACCGGCGTCCTTTAACGCTTTTTGGCGGCTGGTTCGCGGGTGCTCGACCAGCAGTTCGGAAATTAAAAGTCCGGACAATTCCGGACGTTCCCGAAACCGCGCCCAGATGGTGCGTCCTTCCATGGTGTATCCCTTGATGACAACCCCGTGGGCGTTGCTTAGCAAGGCGGCCACACACCCGCGGCCGACCCACCGGCGCGCCACGCCGGTGGCAAAATAGGTGCCGGGTCCGCCCTCCCGCTGCCGCATGGTACTGATAAATCGCCGGTAGTGCCGAATTTGCACGCTGGTCAGCGCCCAGCTCAAACCCCACACCAGCAAAAGCACCCACCAAACGTTTTGCACGAAGCCACCCCCCGTCTTTGCACGTTTGTGCACTCATGACACAGTGTGTGTCTTCCAGAATTATATGACAAGAGATTCAAAGAGAAAAGCTCTTTTTTTCGAAATTTTATTATTGTAAGATGGGTGTGGCGGGCGTGCGAATCTGTCCGCCGCTGAACGGTCGTGCGAGGAGGAGAACGCTATAGATAACCGACTGCTGACCAAAATATGCCGGTGGTATTATGAAGACAATCAAACCCAAGAGCAAATCTCCCAGCGGATCGGCTCGTCGCGGTCAACGGTTTCCCGGCTCCTGACCCAAGCCAAACGCCAAGGCATTGTGCGGGTCACCATTCACCCGGAACCGGAGGACAATTTCGACGTCGGCCTGGAAGGGGTGCTGGAGCACCACTTTCACCTCGACGAAGCGGTGGTCATCGATACCGGCGACACCCCGGCACCAGATTCCCTGGGTCTGGTGGCCAGCCAGGTCGCGCTCAGAAGCTTGAGCAACGATATGGGGATCGGCATCTCGTGGGGGCGGTCGGTGGCCGCCATGGTGGAGCAAACCGCGCCCACCACCGAGTTTGCCGGGTTGACGGTGGTATCCCTGAGCGGCGGGGTGGGCCCGGTGCGCCAGGACATTATCAGCAATACGCTGGTGCTGCGGCTGGCCGCCAAGCTCCACGCGCAACCCTACACCTTGGACGCTCCCGCCATCGTGCAGACGCGCGCCGCCCATCAGGCGCTGCTGCACGATCCGGCCATCGCGCCGGTCATCGCCCTCGGCACCCAGGTCAACGTGGCCCTGGTGGGAATCGGCGCGGTCGGCGAGTTTTCCACCCTCTCCACCATGAAGTATCTCGACCAACGTCTGTTGGACGAGCTGATGGGGCTGGGCGCCGTCGGCGATATTTGCTCGCGTTTTTACAATCTGGAGGGACAAACCGTGGTCAGCGAGATAGACCGCCGCACCATCGGCCTCGACCTGCCGGGTTTAAAACGCGTTCCCCGGGTCATTGGACTCGGCTGGGGCAGCGAGAAAATCCGCGCCATTGCCGGCGCGCTCAAATCGGGCATATTAAATGTCTTGGTCACCGACCAGTCCACGGCCAAAGGTCTGTTGGACTATCTTTAATCATCAGGGAGGCTCATCCATGCCAGAGTGCCTTGTCACCATCCGCAATCCCACCGGACTGCATGCCCGACCCGCATCGACGCTGGTGCAGTTGGCCAAATCGTTCCAGTCGGAGATTACCCTCTCGCACGGGGACAAGGCGGCCAACGCCAAGTCGATCCTGGCGGTGCTGTCGTTAGGAGCCACCCAAGGCACCTGTATCCGCATCGCAACGCAAGGCCCGGACGCCGAACCCGCGCTGCGTGCGGTCGAATCCGCCATTAACGAAGGCCTCGGCGAAGGGCCAAAAGGAGAATAAGCGGTGTTGCTAAAGGGGTTAGGAATTTCCGCCGGGCAAGCCAACGGCCCGGGTCGACGATTTGTCCCGCGGAACCAGCGGCGCGAACAGGCGCCCGCGGACCTGAACATGACCCCCGCCGAACTCATCACGCAGGTTCGCCAGGAATTGGAGGACCTTAAGCGCCAGGCCACTTCCGACATTATCCGCGACGTGCTTGCGGCCCAACTCTTGATGGTCGACGATCCCGACCTCTGGGACCGCATCGAGGAGCTACTCCGCGCCGGCCACTCGCTGAAAACCAGCATTGAGCAGGCCGTGGCATCCGTGGCGTCGACGTTGGAGAACCTGGGGGACCGGTATTTCGCCGCCCGCGCCGACGATGTCCGTGATATCGGCCTGCGTCTGGTCGCCCATCTGTCCGCTCCCCAAACCCAAGAGCGGTGGACCATCCGCGAACCCTCCATCCTGGTGGCCGAATCCCTGTTTCCCTCGGACACCGCCACCCTCGACCTCGCGCAAATTCGGGGGTTTGTTTTGGGCCAGGGCAGCGTCACCTCGCACGTGGCGATTTTAGCGCGATCGCTGCAAATTCCGGCAGTGGTGGTGGGCGACGCCATCGCGTCAATTACCGAAGGCGAGCCCTTGTTCATCGATGGCACGGACGGCCTGGTCAGCACCGGCTCCCCGCTCCCCGGCGCGGCGAGCTCGCCCGGCATCCCCGCGCAGCCGCCGCGCTGGCCGGTCATCGCCAATCGGGTGACGACCCGCGATGGCCAGCCGGTACTGATTATGGCCAATGTCGGTTCGGTGGCAGAGGCCCGCATCGCCGTGCAAAACGGCGCCGACGGCATCGGCTTGCTGCGCACGGAATTTTTGTTCGATGGCAGCCACCCTCCCAGTCTAACCGACCACCGGCAGATGTTGGGTGACATCGCGGAGATCCTGGGACCGGATCGCGAACTGATTGTCCGCCTGGCCGATATTGGCGGGGACAAGCCGCTCCCCTATCTGGCGCAGAAGGATGAGGCCAATCCCTTTCTCGGGGTGCGGGCCATCCGCTTGCTAAAAGAGTATCCGCACCTTTACGACGATCAGTTGCGGGCGGCGATTGAGGTCGGCCAGCATGCGCGGCTTAAGGTGATGATCCCCATGGTCGCCAGCCGCAACGACTGGACCGTCAGCCGCGCACTGGTCGCTGCCATCGCCGACGAACTGGCGCTCGCCCGCGTTCCGCTGGGGATGATGGTGGAGGTCCCGGCTGCCGCGCTGGACGCGGATTACTTCGCGGAGACCGCCGACTTCTTTAGCATCGGCACCAACGATCTCATTCAATATCTCTATGCCGCCGACCGGACCGCCTCGGAATTGGCGGAGTACAACAGTTCCTTGGAGCCTGCGGCGGCCGCCGCCATCCGGATGACCATCGAGGCCGCCCACGCCCACCAGATCCCCGTCGCCATGTGCGGCGAGATGGCGGGAGATCCCCAAGCGCTGCCTCTGCTGTTAGGCCTCGGCTTGCGCGAGTTTAGCATGAACCCGGCGTCCATTCCGCAGTTTAAGGCCATGATTCAGGACTTGGACGCCCGTCAGTGCCGGGCGGCGTTGGGGTAAAGCCGAGGGCGCGAGCCATTGGCCGCGCTCGCGCCCTGGGTTATTTCCCCCGCCCCGTTTCAGGTCATCCCAAAACGGCGCATCACCTCTTCCGGCGTGCCCGCGGCCGCCAGCTCAGCGAGAAAACCGGGTTCCTGGATTAGCCCCATCAGCCACTCCAGCACCGCGACCTGGTCATTCGGGCGCTCCTCGGAGACCGCAATCAGGATGACCACCCGGGCCCAGACCTCTCCCTCGGGATTACCCATCTCCCGAAAGACGACGGGCCGCCTTAAGGTAGAGACCGCCAACCCGGAGACCTTGACATAGCGCCCGTCCGCGTGCGGCAGGGCCAGGCCCACCGGCTCGGTCGGCAAGCCGGTGGGATAATTCTGCTCGCGTAGCAGCAACCCTTCCGCATACGCCGGATGGACCTCTTCGGCGGTAAAGGTGGCGGCTAAAGCCCTCAGCACCTCTTCCTGGGTCGCAAACTCCCGGCCCACCAGAATCCGCGACGTGTTTAACCAGTGAGCGAATCCTCCCATATTGCGTGCCGCCCCGCCCCATCAGGCGACCACGGACTTCCCCTTTCCCGTGGCCCCTTCCGCAGGCGGCCGGCGAGTGACCAGCTTGCGCACGTAATAGGCAAACCCGAGGGAGAGCACGAACAGGACGGCCAGTCCCACGCCTCCGAACGCCGCCGACTCCCGCACGACAAAGGGCAGCAGATTGCCGCCGTCCACCAGCGAGGTGATGTGGACCGCGCCCGGCGGGAATTTGAATCCGACCTGCCGCGCCGCCTGGGTCATCAGCCCCGACATCGCGGTCGCGATGTACAAGGTGGGAATCATCGCCAACGCCCCACCCACAATCGTCCGCAGCACATTGCCGTTAAACACCGGGGTCATCAAGGCCAGGATAAAGGGAATGGTGCCTAGATCCACGAACGGCAAGGTGTGGTTGCCGGGCAAAATAAAGGCCAGTCCGAGCGTAATCGGCACCAGCACCACCGAGGCTGCGATGGTGGCGGGCGACCCGACCAGCAACGCGGTATCCATCCCGATAAACAGTTTCCGGCCCGGAAAGCGCTTTTGCAACATGCTCGAAGCGCCGTCCGCCACCGGGATCAGACCTTCCATCAAAATCGCCACCATCCGCGGCAGGATTACCATAACCGCCGCCACGGTAATGCCCAGCGTAAGAATTTGCGAGACCGGCAGACCGGCCACAATGCCGATCAGCAGACCGAAGACCAGTCCCAAAATCATGCTGTCGCCAAATATCCCGAACCTCTTCTGCAGCGCTTCCGGAGACGCGTCCCACTGGCTAAAGCCGGGAATTACATCGAACAGCTTGTTAAACAGCAACGCCAACACGAAATAGGGCGTCGATGTGCCATGGGGAAACGAGATGTTGTCGTACCCGAAATACCGCTTCACCCACGGCTGGCTCCAATCCGCCAAAGCCAGAATGAACACCATCGCGATAACCTCGGCAAAGATGCCGAGCTCAAAGCTTCCGGTGACGATCGCGACCAAGGCGCCCCCGAAGGCGATATGCCAGTAATTCCACAAATCGATGTCGAGCGTCATGGTGAGACCCGCAATCAACATCAACACGTTGACCACCAGCCCGACCGGAATCGCTAGCGCCCCGACTGCCGACCCAAACGCAATGGCCGCGGTCGAGGGCCACCCCACATCCAACGCCGTCAAATGAATCCCGCTGTGTTTCACCATCGCCTGCGCCGCGGGTCCCACCGTGTTCCCTAAGAGCCCGATGACCAGGTTAATCCCGACAAACCCTACGCCAATAATCACGCCGGCGCGAAACGCTTTGCCCACCGGCAACCGCAGAACCAGGCCGAATATAAAGATAATGACCGGCAAAATCACGTCAGGTCCCAGCGTCATGATATAGGAAATAATGGCACTGGCATGCATCACGACCCCTCCTTTGTCAAGGTTGCGGAAGCAACCGCGCTAACTCGTCAAAGACTTGTTGGGCCCCCATCCCCGTCAATAGCGGGATGCCATTAATGACGGGAACCTTGACGGTTCCCGGAACTTGTGTCGTGGCCACAATCACATCCGCCTCGAACGATCCCAAAAGATCCATCACCTTGCCCTGCTGAACGCGGACTGCGGCATATCCGTTCTTGTCCAAAAATTCTCGCACCTTGGTCGCCACCATGGTCGATGTGGCGATGCCTGTGCCACACACGATGAGAACTTTAAACGGCCTCATGGCCCCACCCCCTTTGCCACAATTTGTCGGTGACAAGTTGCACAATTGTGCAAATATTGTCACCTGTCGCACGACATCATTGTAGGGGAATCTCCGTCCGCGATCAATCCCCACCGCTCACCCGAGCCAGGCGGATGAAATGGACCAACGACGACCGTGGCATCTTCCCGCCTAATCTCGCGGTGCCCTCGGCGGCAGGCACGCCGACGCGCCAAGGACTCCTGTTGAGGACCCGTCAGCGCTGGGATGCATCGGCCGCACATCGCCGAGACCCTGCTCGCCGCTGACCTCCGCCGCATTCGCGTTTGGCTGGCACCCATGACC
The DNA here is from genome assembly GCA_021797825.1 of Bacillota bacterium. Classification (GTDB taxonomy): domain Bacteria; phylum Bacillota; class Sulfobacillia; order Sulfobacillales; family Sulfobacillaceae; genus JAJZZA01. The sequence continues at coordinate 67,960 of JAJZZA010000007.1, forward strand.
ATGCGGTTGGCTTCCCTGGCGCAATGCGCGGACGGCCCCGACCTCGCGCAACCGCCACCCAGGAAACCGTGTCGGTTCCCATCAGACAACGCGGAAAGGCTCCAAACCTATGTCCCTTGCCTACGCAGACGCTCCAAGGCAAACCGCATTTCCCGTAGTAGGCGGCTACACCCCGCGAGCAGCCAGCCCATCAGGACTGCGCCAGTCCCCGCCCGGTGGCGCCTTACCGCCATGCCGGGTTTGGTCAAGTCTGAGCTTCGCCGATTCCCCGCCAACCGGTTGGCTTTCCCCTACCTCCATGCCGACGGGGTCGGGTTGGCCCGTTGCGTTCGATTCCAACAGCGCCGTCACCGGCAGGATATGGGGAGGGTCACGATCTCGACCGCAACCCCGGAACACCCCAAGCCGGAACCCCTGCCTCCCGCCAACCCGCAACAGCCACTTATTTCCGATAACCGGCAGTCACCCTCGCCTGCCTCGGGAATATCCTGACAACCGGGAAACCCATCTTTTCGGACGAAGGCGAAATGGAGTCAAAAAGGGAGGTCCGTCATGCAGTCACAGGTGACATCCTGGCAAGAAGCGTTGCAGGACGCGAGCCTGGGGGATGTGTTAACCTGGGCGGTCGCCAAATGGGGTGACGACTTGGTGCTGGCATCAAGTTTTGGCGCGGAAGACATGGTGTTGATGCATCAGGCCTGGGTGATGCGTCTTCCGCTTGCGGTATTTAGCTTGGATACCGATCTGCTGTTCCCCGAAACCTACGCCCTCATCGAGCGGGTCAGAGACCGCTATCATTACGACGTCGCCCTCTATCGCCCCCAATTGCCGCTCGCTCAACAAACCCAGCAATTCGGCGGGGAATTGTGGAGCCGAGAGCCTGACGCCTGTTGCCGGTTGCGCAAAGTCGAACCGTTGCGGCGGGCCCTAGCCGGCCGCCAGGCCTGGATGACGGGACTGCGCCGGGAACAAAGCCCGACCCGGCGAGAGCTCGCCGTGGTGCAATGGGATAGAACATTTCACCGGGTCAAGATTAATCCTTTGGCGCATTGGAGTCATCAAGCCGTTTGGGATTACTTAAATGCTCACGATGTGCCATACAACCCGCTGCATGATCAAGGCTACCCCAGTATTGGGTGCTGGCCCTGCACCACCAGCGTAAAGCCGGGCGAAGACGTCCGTTCCGGACGGTGGACGGGATTTGACAAACAGGAGTGTGGTCTTCATCGCTGACCGCTCCCCAAACCGATGGGGTGGATGAGGCCGGCAAGGTCCTACCCAACCCTGGGACCATGGCGGCTGCCCCGCGGAGCGAACGGCCGGAATGGCACCGTGGCCAGCATTTCGTGGTGACTCCCCTCGCGGCAGCCGTCTCCCGGATGGCCGCCAGCGGGTCCGCTCGCCGCCGTTGGCCACACCTGGCGGTCAGGACGGCGGCTTCCGGATTGCTGGCTGCGGCGGGCTCGCTGCCACCACCCCTTGGCCCAAATCCTCACCGGTTGGCACTGGGCGACATTTTTGGCCCTTTCCGAGGGCCATGCGGCCTGGCTCGCGCTCACCGCGTTCTCTTGACCCGGCGTGCTGCGTTCCATTTCAGCGCCGCTTCACGGTGATCCCGGCGAAGACGCGTCCTGGTCGGCGAACGACACACGGGATTCTGCGATCCCCCTCCCGTATTGTCGAAGCGAGGCGTATTCGGTGATAATGAACGGGACAATTCCGAGGAGGCGTATCGTTCATGCCACGCAAGCCACGAGCCGGAGAAGGATTCTCCCACGGATTCATCATTGACCCCGCCCCGTTTTTAGCCGGAATGGAATATGCCCGGTACGAGGCGGTCGACCAGCAACCCATTACGGCCAAAATCATAGTGCGCTCGGCACTCGGCCGCTATCCCGCGATCTGGCTTAAAGCCACCCTGGACGCGTACGGTATCCCCGAGCGCGGCGTCAAGCGAGACAAGTTGGCCGCGGTCGCCGAGGCACTGCAAGACCCCCGGCGGCTGGCACCCGTGGTGGCCTCGTTAAGTGACAACGGGCGGGCGATTTTGAGCCAGGTCTTGGCCGCCGGCGGTCTCATCAAATACCAAAGCGTCGCGCGCAAATTTGGCGACGAAACGGAGGACGGCTACTTTTGGAGTTCGCAACCGCCGACGTCGCATATCGGCCAACTTCGCCTGCATGGCCTGCTGTTCGTGGGCCGCATGCCAATCGGCCAACGCCGGGAAAAGGTGCTGGTCATCCCCTCCGATCTGCGCGAAGTGCTGGCGACGCTGCTCCCCGCCGCATCGGCGCCCCCGCCCCAGACCGCACCGGCAAGCGTCACGGTGTACGAATTGGATGTCGTCTTGTCCGACATCGAACCTCCGATTTGGCGCGGCGTTTCCGTTCCCGGCAGCATCAACCTCACCCAACTCAGCCAAGCCATTCAAAGCGCCATGGGTTGGGAGGGCCACCACCTATTCGAATTCGTCATCGGCCGGGACAGTTACGGTGAACCCGATCCGGAGCTCGGACTGAAAAACGCCAGCCGGGTGCGGTTGGAGGCGGTTGCCAACCAGCGCGGACGGGCGTTTCAATACCTGTACGACTTTGGCGACAACTGGATTCATCAGGTCATCGTCCGCTCGATCCGTCCCCTCAAAGCCGGGGAAACGGTTCCCGCGCTGACGGGCGGCGGCCGCGCCTGCCCCCCCGAGGATGTGGGAGGGATTCCGGGATACCACGATTTTTTGACGATTATCGCTGACCCGGCCCACGCCGAACATCAGGACACGCTCACCTGGGCAGGGGGCGAGTGGGATGCGGAACACTTCGACCACGCCGCGCTCGAAGCGCGCTTGCTGGCCAGCGCCCGCCGCGGCCGCTGGCTTAAGACCGCCCGATAACCCGGCTGCCATCACCAGGCCCGTTTTGATAAAGCATTGGCGGCTTCGCCCGATCCCCGCCCGCCGCCGGGCGGCACCGCTCACGACGAAAATCGGGCCAAGATCTCAACCAATCGGTTGGCCACCAGCGCGGGATGATACCGCTCGGCCGTCCGCCGGGCATGCCTCGTCATCGCACGCAGGTCCGGTGCGTCCGCCGCTTTCCATTGAACAACCGTCTGCATCGCCGTCACCAAGGCGTCGACGCTGGGCTCAGCCCAGCGATGACCTTCCCGGTAGACCCCGGGATAATCGTCCGGCACCGGCACCAGTCCTTCCACGGGCAAAGGAAAGCTGTTTGCCGTGTTGAGATAGTCGGCCATCGCGCTCCAGCCGGTGGCGATGGCGGGCAACCCGCTGGCCATCGCTTCCAAAACCGGACGTCCCCAGCCTTCCCCCCGAGTCGGCAACGCAAATGCGTCGCATGCACGGTAGAGAGCCGCCAGGCGCGACTGGTCCATTTCCTCCGACACAAACCGCACGGGCGGCAGGTGGTCCAGGTCATACCCGCGGGTGGTCAAAAACCTCTGGAATTCTTGTTGCGTGCGCGTCTGGCTCCCTGCGTAATGCGACACCTTCAACACCAGCAATACGGGATCGCGGCGGTCAAAAGCGCGGAAGTACGCATCCAGCAAACAATCCCATCCCTTGCGGTAAGACCAGTTGAAAACCGACAAGAATTTAAACCGTTCCGCCGAATCAAACGCGAGCGCCAAGCCCTCGGGCGAAAATACGTCCGTATCCACCGTGCTCGGCAGCAGTTCCACCTTCTCCGCCGGAATCCCGGCGTTGAGCAGCGTGGCGATCCCAAAAGCGGTGGGGATGAGCAACATGTCGACACTCTCAAAGTGGGGTATCCAGGTGTTGGGCACCCGATCGGTCTCAAACATCACCCGTCCCAGATCGACCCCGGTACGCCGCTTGAACATGCCATGACCCGGGCCGGCATGCACCATGGGCACCGACGGATCCAACTCGGTGCGTTCCAACGCTGCGAACACGGCCTCTTCGGGGCCATCCAGCACCGAGTTAAGGTCCCAGGCGTCATCAATCACCCGAATGGCAAAGTTTCGGCGCAACAGGGCCAGCACAAATTCCCTCCCTTCCGCCGCATAGCCGGTGCCGGTGCGCAACGGGCCCTTCCATATCAACTGGTTGGGTGCGCGTTTAAGCCGCATCCGCGCCAGCGGGCGTTCAATGAGAAAGTAAGCCGTCTCGCCGTCTGCCCAGAGTCCGCTGGCGGCGATGGCAAATCCCTGAGCGCCAATCAGCGCCTCGGCCAAATCCGGCGGGCAGGGGCGAATTCGGCCGGGATCGGCCCAAAATGTGGCGGCAAAAGCCGCATGCGCGGGATTAGCGACCGTCAGCAGGCATTTGCCGCCAGGACGCAACACCCGAAATGCCGCAGCCAAAAACACTCCGGCCGACCCGTCGGCCAGCCGCTCTAGCACGTCGACCGCCAGCATGGCGTCATAACTCCCCGAGGCCACGCCATCCAGCCCTTCAGGGATGGTCCCGTCCAGCACCCGGAATCCTTTGAGACGGGCCTCCGCCGCCAAGTCTGGCTCCCATTCCAATCCGTCGCCGGCTAAGCCGTCTCGCGCCAATTGCGCCAGGCGATCGCCGCGAGCGCAGCCCACGTCCAGGATTTTGGCCGAACGTTTGCACATGTCGCGCACCAACCGCTCGCCTTCCGGTGGCAACGCCGTCCCCGGGCGAAGCATCGCCGGCCTTGGCCGGTCCAGACCGAAAAGCCCTTCCCCGATAACACCACTCTCTCCCAGATACTCCACGAAACGCGCGGCGGCTTTGGTCCACGAGAGATGAGTGCGCACGGCCGCGCTGGCTAAAAGCCCGCGCTGGGCACCGTCCTGCACCGCCAGCCGCATGGCGTCCACCAGGCTTCCGCGATCGGGCTCAAACAAGTAGGTCGGCGCCGCGGTAGACACGCCCAGGTCAACGGCTATGCGCTGTCCCGGCACCAAAAATCCCGTCCGGGGCGAAACGAATTCCGTGATCGGCGGCGCATCGCTCACCACCGCTGGCGTCCCGCAGGCCATCGCCTCGGCCACGGTCATGGCGAACCCTTCACCCCGAAACGGGTGGACCAGGGCGGTGGCCCGGCGATACAACTGAGCCATCTGCCATTCGGTCAAGTTGTCGGTGACGAGCATGATGTGCGGCCCGTCAGGGTCTCTGAGATATCGCTGCACCAACTCCTCGGTGGCCCGATCCTCGTACACGTCCGAACCGAACGCCTTTAATACCAGCGTTACCGGATCATTCTTGTCAAAGGCCGCCCGGTATGCGGACAACAGCACATCGATGCCCTTGCGGTAAATGAGGCCGCCGACGAACAGCAACACCGTGTCCCGCGCCCCGGTGATGGCAGCCTGGCGGCCATGCGGATTGTAGTACAACCCATTGACGCCATTAGGCACGATCCGGATGCGGCCGACGGGCACCCCGGAAGCGGCAAACATGTCCTTTACCGCGCGGCTCGGCACCAGTACCCGGTCGACCCGGTGACGAATCGGCTCGACCCAATCGCTGGGTATCCCGCCATATTCCCAGGGAATATGGC
>JAJZZA010000054.1 GCA_021797825.1 Bacillota bacterium
GACGGAGAATTTCACCACGGGCTGCGCATACTGGGCGGCCTGAATCCAATAGCCTTTGCCATAGGCATGTTGCAGCACCTGATTGGCCGTGAGCGTCGGAATCTGAATGGCCGACAAATAGCCCTGGCCGCCGGTGGTAAACGTATATTGGTAGGCGGTGTTGCCGATGACCGTTGGTGTCGAATCCGACGTGGTGCCGCCGGGGATTTGGAGATAGACCGGATCGGGCGAATAAAACGACAGGGCCGACTGGGCCGATGTAATCGAGCGCGTGCGGTTCAGCGTGATGTCATATTGCGGAACCATGGCGGCCTGCGCCGGACTGGCCGACAGAAATACCAGTCCGGCGGCCAGGACCGCCCCGAGACGTTGGCGCCTGGCCACAGCGATTGCCTCCTTTTCTTTGGGGCGTTGCATGAGATAGGGGTTTTTTTGCGCACCACAAAAAAATCGTTGACGGGTGAAGTCAACGACCGAGAGGATCTGCACTGTTTTTCCAGGAAGGGCTTACCCCGTCCGTTTCCGCCACCACATTACTCCGCCGCCCGCAATGGCCAACAGTGCCACGACTCCGCCGCCCCAGGCCAGCCAGGGCGTATGCCGCGTTGGCCGGGTGGGATGATGGGCGTCGGCGACGAGGGCTTCATCATGGCGCAAGATCTTTTGCGCCACCTTGGGCGGCGTTTCCTGCTTCAGGCCGGGCGGCTTCAGCGGTGTCTTGGATGTGGCCGATCCCGCAGACGACGGGGCACGGGACGCGCCCGACGATGACGCTGCCGGTGACGCTGACGCCGTGGGTGCCGCCTGGGCCGTCGACGACGAGGATGGAGTCCCCGTCGCGGAGGATGCCGCCGTCGTCGAAGGGGTCGATGCGGAGGATATCGTCGTGGCCGGAGCCGTCGAAGAGGGGGCCGGGGACGGCGGTGTCGAAGAACTGGTCGCGGAAGAACTCGGGGAACCGGATGCGCTGGAGGTCGAACCGGTCGTCGATCCCGTGGAACCGCCGGTCATTCCTGAAGGATTCACGCCGCCCACCAGCGATGGGGCGAAGTTCTCGGCCTCCATTTTGCTGACCAGCGTCGCGCTATATTGCACGCCCGGACCAAACGCGCTGTCGCCCAAGTCGGTTTTGGACACGTTGTTGTAGTACCAGATCAACGGTGCGGGATTGTCGATGCCGCCCCAATTTTGGTCTACAGACGCAGAGGAAGCTGGAAATGGAAAAGACTCAGTGGAATTACCGAAAAAGAACTCTTCCTGTTGACTACCTCCAGCGTTATACCACACCCACGCCGTCATGGGCGGCAGGCCCGCATAGGGATTGGCGGGCTGGCCGGACGCGAAGGCGGGGGAACTCACCAGCCCTGCCCCGCCCACCAGGCCGACTGCGATTGCGCCGGCGAGCGCCAGTCGTAATCGTTGCATGATATGACCTCCTCGTGATGCCCATTCGTTACGCGCGAGCCAATTCCTGCTCGCTGGCGACTGGGGTTCGTCTATTCCCGGTCTGGGACCCTCCAGCCGGCATACCAAAGCCCGCCTCTTCTCCGAGACGGGCTATCATGGTCGGCAAGGGCACGCGCACACGCGACCTCCTAGCTTCTGTCTGTGTAAAACAACAGCACACCTGAGAACAGGCAGGTGCGATGCACAGTGGTGAAGATTGCCATTCCAAACGGTTCACAAAAAGTCTCCGAACCGTATGCAGGACTGTTATTAGCATTCATCGAAATTAGAACCGTAATATGCTTAACGAGAAAGACGAAAGGGAAAGGACAAATGTCTGGTTATCCTCGTAACGCTCAATGTTTCTGTGGGTCAGGGTTAAAATACAAGAAATGTTGTGGTCAAAAGAATATCCATCCTGATAGCTTTATCGGTCGTTTACGGCGATTATATCATCTGATCGATGAAGTCGTTCAACAACATGAATCCGCGACTTCCTCACTCCCTTGCCATAAAGGTTGTAGCAACTGCTGTCTGCGGACATTCAACATTGGGCCATTGGAATTCGTCGAAATCCAGCAAGGAGTAACCCAACTTCCTCAAGAGACTATCGATAAGATTTGTGAAACTGCACGGGTGCAATACCGATACCTATTAGATAATTATCCTGACACGGTACGAGCTAAACATGGCGGTGAAATATCTTGGGGGCAGCTACGCCACAAATTGCTCCAAACGCAAGTTCACGAACAATTAGACTTACCCTGTCCTTTTCTCGATCAAGGAACATGCTCTATTTATAATCATCGCCCGTGGATTTGTCGTGTGTGGGGAATATTCTCTTTCCCTTTAGAGCCCTGCAACCATATTAATGCTCGGCATCGACAATACCAATTACCAATAACCCAAGACTTACACATCGACCTAGCATTAGGCGTCACCTATGTGGGGAAACCCATCACTGTATGGCTTGCGGAGTGGTTTAATCAGGGCCTACCGCAACGACAGAACTGGGATGCAATAGCTGAAAGGCCAGCCGGTTCTCCTACGACCGGCGAGTATCTATCATCGTCACTGCCTTCTCTTTGACATGGCGAAGTCCTCAACGGTTTCGAGGCACGACACCGTCGTGCGAGCCCGATCATCTCGCGGACAACTCAGAAATCGAACGAGTGTCGTCATCCCTTGCAACGGCTGGGCCTCAAGCAAGCTTTCTGGTAACTGTCGATCCCCCTCGGTCATCATCCAATCGGGGCGCCGATTTGCCGGGTCAGTCATTTTCTATGCCTCCTATCTTAATCCAGTCCTTGCCAAACGATCAAAAATCCCGCTGACGTCCGCCGGGCATTTAACCGAATCGTATGAACCATGGACTTGCGTCTTTGTTTGAGACATTCGACAGCCCTGAAGTCCATCCGTGCTGAATCTCAGGCGCTCCTTATGCAATGCGCCGTAAAGTCCCGCGCTTTGGCGCTGGGGAAGATGTCCACTGTTACGTTTCTTATACCAGTGGCCAAAAGTGCCATACTCGTTATGGCCGCCATTACCACGCCGTTAAGTCTCGCCTTCACAGCCATAATGATCGGAATTCATCCTCAAAAAACTCAGAATCCCCCGACCCCGATATCGTGCGACGTCCCTGATTGGTGGCACAGCGATCCGTATTAAGATCCCGGGCGATGCCCGTCGTTAGCGGCTCCCGCCCCGCTCCCACACCGTCGTGGGCACCGGATCACCGCCGGTCTGCGGCCACGCCATCGGGCCCTGCCAGACCGGCCGCCACGGGGCGGGCAGCGTCTCGGACGCCCAACCGTGTCCAGTCCAGAGCCGATCCGGCCACACGATCCATCGGCTCGCCGGATCCCAGCGAGCGGCAAACGCCGCCGGCGATTGGCGCCCGTCCGCCGTGCGCACCCAGGCGGGCCACCAGGGCTCTGCCGCATCCAGTTGCACTTGCCCGTCGACCCACGGCTTGAAGCCCTGTGCCGCCAGCGTGTCGCCGTTGAGCGCGATCACGTTGGTCGCCCGGTGCTGCCGTAAGGTGGCGATCACGCCGGCAGGCCACGGACTGGCAAACCCGCCGTGCGCCGCGACTTGACCGAGACCCAGGGTCACGATAACGCTCAACAATCCGGCCGCCATGATCCCCGGCTGTTCGTCCCCGAAAGGGGAAAATCCCCGGAGAGGAATGGAGCGGAACATTGCCGCCCCGGGGCCGTTCCTGGAGGGCGACCGTTCGTCTCCGGAAGGGGCCAGATCCGTCGCCAGCGCCGCCAATCCGAGGGCGGCATACGGCACCAGCCGCACGGCCAAGAGGCTGGCCAGCGTCGCGCCCGCGAGCCACACGCCGTCTCGCCCGGGCCGCGGCGACCGCCGCCTCCAGGCCCGCCCCGCCCCGAGCCACACCACCGCCCAGAACAGGCCGATGACGAGGCCATACGCCCCGGTCTGCGCCAAGCCGTGCCACTCGCCGACGGCGGATCGCAAGGCGGGATTGGCGACGCGGGCCATAAAGCGAAGCCCCGTCCACCCGCCCGAGGGCGGGGCATTGACCAGCGCCAGCGCGGCCAAAAACGGCCCGACGAGGCCCCGGCGCCGTGCGGGATCGCCCAGCAGCATCTCGCCGAGCCACACGGCCGGCACCAGCCAGACGCTGCGGTGCCAGGTGGCCCACACCGCCACCACGGGCAAAAGGCCCCAGAGCGACCGGGACTGGCCGGTCTGGCGATACCGGCGCAAGCTCTCCAAGGTCCACCACCAGCCGAGATAACTGCCGATTTCGGGCCGGGGCGGCACGAAGACCGCGAGCGCCAAGGCGCCGTTGACGAGCGCCCAGGGCCGCCAGCGGGCGGGCCAGGCGGCCGCCCAGCCGGTCACCCCCCAGGCCAGGGCGGCCAACAGCGCCACGTTCAGCGCATACGTGCCCCAGCGGCCCAAGACGGCCACCACGACGGCATAGCCCCACTCGGTGGGCACAAACGGATGGCCCGCCGTGGCCGTGGTCCACAGATCGCGCGTGGGTAAGGCGTGGTGCACGAGAATCCAGCGTCCGAGGGCCTGGTCGAAGACGCCGTCGCCGCGCCAGCCATGCACCGCCAGCGCGGTAGCCCAAAGACTGGTCAAAAGCCCGGTCCAGGCCCCACGGGCTCCCAGCGTCCGAGGCCCGGGCGGACCGGAAATCGTCCGGGCCTCGTGAGAGAACGCGGGCTTAGCCATGGGCGGAGGGGGACGCCGTTCCGGAAGCGCTGGGGGAGCCGGCGGTGGAAGAGGACGGAGCCGCCGAGGTTGGAGATGCCCCCGAAGCCCCGGCGGGGGACGAGGCGGATCGAGACGCCGAACCGAACGGGAACGTTCCGCTAGGCGGCGTGGCCGGGGTAGCCCGCAGCGTCGACGACGAGGCGGCGGGCGTTGCGGAGGCGGCCCAGGGATCCAACGCCAGCCAAAAGTGTCCGTCGGCGGCGGCGACCGCCAATTGCCCGGCGTCATAGGACGGCACGGCGACTTCCACGGTGGCGGGCGTCGACGCATTGATGCCGGTGGACCCGGGCGGCTGCACCGGGCCGCCGTTTTGATTCAGCACGGCCAGCACACGGAGGCCGCGGGCGATGACCGTGCCCGTCGCCACGGACGGCCCGGTGTGACTCTGACCGGTGGTCCCCGCGCCGACCCAAATGACGTCGACGATATCGTTGGGCTTGACGTTATCCGACGAGGCCAGCGAAACGGGCAGCATCACGGCCACTTCGTTGGGCGTGAGGCCCTGCACCAGCGGGGTTTTCGCCACATCGGCCGTCACCAGGGGCTGGCCCGCCCCGACGGGCCAGACCAAGGTGTGGCCCACCACGGCCGTCATGGACGTCACCGCGTGGGTCAGCCCGGGCGCCGGCAACGATTCGGTGGTGACGTCGTGCGCCGTGACCACGGTCCCGGCGAGCAGGCTGTGCCGGGCCACCACGATGGAGACCGGGGGTTTGGCGTGAGCCTGGCCGAGAAAACTCAGGCCCAAGGTGAGCAGACCAACCGTGCCGGAGAGGATCATCCCGCGTTGGCGGGTGCGGCGCGACAAGGAGCCAATGGCCCACTCCGGCCGGGATTTGACCGGCGCATCCGGGTTACGCATGGGACGCGCCTCCTTTCGCGGCGGGAGCAGGCAGCGGCGCGACGGCCTGCCGCCAGGCCGCCAGGGCGGCGGATCCGGTGACCCGCCGAATCCCGCGGGGGCCGGGCCGATAGACTTGCGGGGCCGGTTGGCGATAGGCGGCCGGCGGGTCAATCAGGACACCCCAGGGCACACGGACATGCGCGGCCGCCAATTGTTGGCGCGCCGTGCGCAGCGCGGCGGCAGTGGACGCCGGATGCGGCACGATGACCGCCAAAAAGCCCAGGCGGTGCGGCGTCCGGCTGGGAGCGACATACGCGGCGTTGAACGCGGTCAGGGCGCGGCGGTTCGTCACCGGCACCACGGCCACCGGGTAGACCTGGGCATTGAGCACCAGTTCTTGGCCGGTGGCGGTCAAGACGGGCATGACGGCGGGGTTGGCCGGCCACGTCCACCCCGTCGGGGGGTGGGAGGCCTGCGCCCGGACGGTGAGCACGCCGCCCGCCAGCACGAGCCCGGCCGCCAAGCTGGTCATGAGGCGCCCGGCGGGGGTGTCCGGCCGAATCGTCAGCCACACCAGAATGAGGAACACCGCCACTAACAGGATGAGCATCATCATCATCATCGCGGGGACACCTCCTTCGGGGGAGTCGCCGGGGTGGCCGGCAGAATGGTGGCATGCAAGAGAGGGGCCAATTGAGTCAGGGACGGAATCTGATGCCGCACTTCGAGACGGTGATGCGGGCCCGCCGCCAGGAAGGTCACCGGAGCGGCCGGCGGGGAGTGCCCCACCAGGTATCCGAGCGGCATCGCCAAGGCCGTCCACGGCTTGAGATCCGCCGGCGGGTGTGCCGTGTTCAAGGCCGGCGGGTTGGTAATGACCACCACGACCGGGCTCGCCGTGCGCAGCCGGCTTAGCCGCCGACGCAAGAGGCGGCCCGCCGCGAGGTCTTCGCGGCGGACCAAGAGCGTCGGGGTGGTGTGGGGATTGACCCACACATATTGGTGCGTTGGCGGCACCCAGACGCTCAGCCAGTGAGGGGACGACGGGTACGGAATCGCCGGAGTCGCGGCGGGAGCCGGCCCGCGGCCGCAACCGGTGAGGGTCATGCTCAGCACGATCAAGCCGAGCAGGATCCCTCTGCGAGGAAAAAGACGGAACATGATCTCGACTCCTTTGGTCAAGGTTGGGGGGGCTCATGCGCAATGGGCCAGGAGACGCTTTGCACCGCGTGATGCAGGGAGGACGTCTCCAGATGCGTATAGCGCTCGGTGGTGGCTAAGGAACTGTGGCCCAGCAGCCGCTGGATGAGCCGCAGATTGACCCGGGCGTCCAACAGCGCCGTGGCAAACGTGTGCCGCAAGGCGTGCGGGGTGACGTCTTTGGCGATGCCGGCGGCACGGGCCACTTGTTTGATCCGGCGTTGGACATCCCGGGGTCGCCAGGGCCTCCCCGACTGGCCGAGAAAGCAAGCCGCCGTTGTCGCCGCCGGCCGAACATGAAGCCACCGCGTCAACGGGTCCGGCAGCTGCGGATGCACCGGGATAACGCGTTGCCGAGCCCCTTTGCCGACAATCCGGAATTCGCGGGTGGTCAACGCCGTGTGGACGGCGGCGACAGTCAAGCCGAGCGCTTCGTTAATCCGCAGGCCGGTGTGCAGGAGCAGCAAAAACAACGCCTGATCCCGCCGGGCGGTGCAAGAGGTCGCATCCCGCTCAAAGAGAACCTGCAGAAACGCCTGTACCTCCGATGCCGTCAGATACACCGGAATCGTGCGCGGGCGCGGACTGTTGAGGGCGGTGTCGGCCAGCGCGGGCGCTAACGCGGGCATCCCCGGTGAGGACAACGCGCAGAATTTCATCCAGGCCAGCACGCTCACCCGGCGGCGCTCCCAAGTTGCCCCGCTGAGACGCTGTTTTTGGTCCGCCCAAAACGCGAGAATCTGGTCGTACGAGAGGGTGGTCCAGTCTAAGGCGACCTGACGGGTGTTCAGAAAGCGGGTCAATTGGCGAATGTCGGATTGATAACTGGCGATGGTGGCTTGAGAGCGGCCATGGGCGACCAAGTACGTGACAAACGCGTCTTGAAGCGCATCCCAGTCGTGTGTCATCGGGCGTCCCTCCGTGTCGAATAATGAGATTCGACCGGGGGACGGGGGCATTCCGCCGATGCCCGTGATTCCCTCCGTGATCGTGGCGCATCCGGGGGGGTTGATGAACACCACGGCGTGGTGCCATCCCTATAAGCTCACTTATACGCCGTCGGGCCAATTCGTTGCTGCATCCTCTCAGGTAACATCCGTTTCCTTTACGGTGCCTGCCGGCAGCGTGTTGGCCGGCACGTCTCATGGGCTGTATCTCCTGTCAGCCGGCACCAACTGGCAATGGGCCGCGTACTCCGCCTTGGCCGGGCAGACCGTGTCCGACGTGGCCCTCGATACCCGGACCCAGACCGTCTGGGCCATTGCCAACGGCAATCTTTATGAGGCCCCGTTTGCGAGCTCGCTAACCGCCCCGTGGACGCAGGTCATTGACGGGGCGACATGGAACAACCTATCGGGTGAGGTTCCCGGCGCCAATTACGGCAATGCCGTCCAACGCATTGCCTATAATGCCGCGTCCAACACGTTGTGGATGGGCTATGGATCGTGGACGGAGTCCGGCCTGTTCGTCCTTCCCGCTGGCACCGCGACCTGGCAAACCGTTACCGATGTGAATTACCCGCCGGTGACCCCATTCGTGGCCGACCCGCATACGGGCGGCGTGGATTACGGTCAGGCCTTTTCGGGCGGACAAGGGGGAGGGGTCCTAGTCTGTACCCCGTCTGGATGCACCGACCAAAATGGGTACGATGGCTTCCCATCCGTGATGGCCGTAGGGGGGCTGGGCACCAACCCCGCCGGCGCTCTTTACGCCTCAGCCTGCGAGCTGGGCAGTTGCACGAACACGGGGGGAAATCAGGCCGGCATCTATGACGAACCTTACTCGACCGCCAATTCCTGGGCATTTGTCGCGGCGGGCATCTATCCCAGCATCTTTCGCTATGACCCGGTGACCGGCCGGGAATACGGCTTGGCCAGTAACGGGTTATACGTGGACAACGGCGTCTGGAGTTTCCTGGCTTCCGTGCCGGGGGATGGTCCCGCTCTCGCCTATGCTCCGCCTTTCAAGACTTCCTGGCGGGCACCCCTAACGGCGTCATCCGGGTGAATCCCGTCACCGGCGCCACGCACGCCCTCGGCTTATCCGGGTACGCGGTGTCGTGGTTGTCCGCCACGGCGCTGTCCCTGCCGACCCCCTAGCATCCCGTTCGAGCTGGGGCCACCGGAGGGTGTCGACCCCGAATCGGGGTCAACGGACCGGCTCGCCCAGCGACGGCCGCCGTGTGCGCCCGCAGTGGTGTGCCGGTCCGGACGGGGTGGACAGCACGCGGGCCTTAGGCGCCCGGGGCGAAGTGAATCCGGTTGCCTAAGGCCTCCCGCTGGTGGACATGGTGGCGCAGTCGCTATGGACTGAATCGTACGGCATTCGCGCCACGCGGGCCGAATCCCGCGATGGGGATTCACATCCGGCACCTTAGGGTCCTGCCAGGCCGCCAATCGTCGGTGGGGTGGTCAGATCCGCGAAGCGTGTGGAGATGGGACTGCCACCTCCCGTAAGTGCCACCACCCCTGCCGTCCCCGTCGACCCGTTCTGCCACGGCACCGCCAAGACGTCCTGGCCCGCATTCCAATACGGCGCCACGCCCGACGCGGGCTCGCCGGGTAGAATATAGGAATTGACGTTACCGGTGGCATTGACGTTGCCGTTGGGTGTCACGAGGACCAGTGTCGAACTGCTGTTCTCCTGATAGAGAACGCCGCCGGTTTGGGGATCTTGCCATCCCCAGGAACCCATCATGGCTAACTGAACATCCGTATTGCCGCTGAACGTGCCTGTGCTCGTGTTGAACGTCTGGATGTACTCAGACGTGGAGGTTTGCGGAGGCGAATATCCATAGTTTATCGAGTTGTTGAAGAAATACGCTGTCCCTCCTCCCGCAGGAATTAAGGTATAAGCCAGGTTAGCAGACTCCGTATAGAAGCCGCTGGTGTCCACCGTTCCTACCACGTTCAGCAGCTGCGACCGGCCCGAAGACGGGTCCCAACTGGCCAGGCTCGTGTAATAATACGTCTGGGGGGTGCAAGAGGAACACTCGGATACGGTCTCAGTCCAGTGCGCCCAGAACACGACCCAGGGCTTGACATATTCGATTAGCCACGGCCAATTGGACGGATTGTAAGCCGGTCCGGGGCCAACTCCCTGCGCGAAGGTCGTCAGGGTGTCAAGATGGCCCCCGCTATAGAAAAAGACACCCGTTGGGTTTAACAGATACCCATATAAGGCTCCGGATGGTGTCATGTGCAGGACTTGCACCTGCGTCGAGCCGAGGACGTGCGACGGCTGCCACGTGCCGTGAACCAAGGCCATCACGGTATGGGTCGCCGCGGAAATCCCAAATGTCTGCCCGTTGGCCGACACCACATCATACACGCTGTTGACCTTGAACCCGGTGGTCACGTTATACCAGGGCGAGGCCGATGATAACGGCCACGCGGTGGCTTGACTCGGTTGATTCGACGAGATGAAGGCGTAAAACGGCACCTGAATCGTCATGGTTAGGTGTGACACCACAGAGGAGGCGGACGTCGAGGCGCCGGACGGCGTATAAGTGAGCGTATACGACCCCGCCGGAAACGGCCCTTCGTTGGCCCACCCGCTGTCGCCGTGGCTGTTCGTGGGCTGGCTCGGCTGGGTCATGGAGGGGCAACTCCCGCCATTGGAGGCCGCGCACGTCACCGTCCCGGTCGCCCAATCCGGCACCGCATTGCCGTAAGCGTCATAGGCGGTCCACCGCGTGCTGAACGTCGATCCTGCGCTCGGTGGCAGCGTGCCATAGCTCATGGTGTCGGTACCGGCGTTCCACGATCCGCCGGGCAACAGGGTCCCGTTCGTGTTATTGGCCGGACCCAGCACCGGGTACAAAAACTGCACGGGGCCCGGATTGACTGTCACAGAGGAACTGGTGTACGTTTGGCCGTCGAGGGTAAGCGACACCGGAAAGGATCCCGCCGTGGTCGGCGTGCCCGAACCGGTGGCCACGCCGTTCAGTCCATTCCATGAGCCGGTTGTCGCGGTTCCGCTGGTGTTGTCGAACGTCCACGACCCGGTTTGGCCGGATGACAGGGGGAACCCGTCGGCATCCAGCAGTTGCGCCGCCCAGGTCAAGGTCTGGCCGGCCGTCACCGGATTGGGCGACACGGATTGCCACGCCGCTTCCGCCGGGCTATTGGCCGTCACCAGCACGTCGAGCGTGCCGGTGGTATTGTCCGTCGCCCACGACCCGGTGATCACCTGCTGGCCGGTATTCGGCTCCAACGCCACTTCCGCCAGGGCTGTCCCTTGGCTGTTCGTGGTCACCGTGATCGTCTGCGGACTGGACGGGGTCGGCGCCGTGGTGCCGGCCGCCCAATAGCCGGTATCGCTGCTGCTGACCTCCAGCGTGACGGTCGCATTCGGCACCGGCGCGCCCGAGTTGGGGCCATAGGCCGAGAGCGACACCTGGACGCCAACCGGCGTCCCGGCTGGGGTGATGCTGGATCCCGACGTTGGCGTCAGGGTGAGCGCGTACATCTGCGTCACGACGGTCAGGCTGGTGTCGGTGTACGTCGTCGTGTTGCTCCCCGCGCTATCCGAGACGGTAATCGTGGGATAGTAGGGCCCGCCCACATCCACCGGCTGAACCGGAATGCTGAAATAGCCTTGCGCGTTCGCAGTGCCCGTAAAGGACACGCCGGGATCCCACCCGCCCGCAACCGAGACGGTGGCGTTCGCCACCGGGTTGCCATACCTGTCCAAGACCAACCCCGTCACCACGGGAATGACGGACCCGCCGTCTTGCGTGGATTGCACCACACTGGGACTGATTGTGGGGGGATCCACCGTCTTGGGCGTCGCCGGATTGACGACCCAGGTGGCGGTGCCGGACGTATTCGGGCTCGTCGCGGCCGTGGCGGTGACCGTCAGCGTCCCGGCCGTCGTGGCCGATACCGTCATCGTCACCTGCCCTTGGCTATTGGTCGTCCCGGACGTTTCCGACAGGGTGGTGCCGCTCGATGGCGTCGCGCGAAAGGTCAGCACGATATTCGGCACCGGGTTCCCTTGGCTGTCCGTCAGCGTCCAGGTCACCGTTTGCGTCTGCCCCGCCGTCATGGTCGTGCTCGCCGGCGTCGCCGACAGGGTGTAGGCGCCTTCGGCATTCACGCTCACCGTGGTGGTGCCGTTTTCCAAGGGCGTCGACCCGGCGGCGGCTTGCACCACTTGGTTGCCGGATTGGGTGAAGCTCACGGGGACTTGGAAGACGCCGCCCGACCCGGTGGTCGTCGTGACGGACTGGCTCCACGCGGTCGACGTGAGGGTAATCGGCACCCCGGCCGGTTCGGGATTGCCGTAGGCGTCCAAGACCGTCCCGCTGATGACCGTCGTCGCGCCTTGGTTGACGGGATTCGGGGCGGCCTGCATCGAGGCGACTTGCACCGGGGGTCCGGGGTTGACCTGCACCGTGACGGGCGGACTTTGCGCCGTCCCGGCTTGGGCCGTGAAGGCCTGGGATCCGGCTTGGGTCAGCGTGACCGACCCGCTGAACTGGCCTTGCGCGTTCGTCTGCAGCGTCGGCAACGTGTCGCGGGTATCGGTGGACGAGGTCAATGAGACGGGGGTGGCGGACGCGACGGGTGTCTGATCCGGTCCCTCGACCGTGCCGCTAAAGGTCCAGGCGTGGCCGGCCGGGCCGCTGGACGGGCTGAGGGCCAACGTCACGGATTCGGGCGGACCCGGCTGCACCGTGATCGGTGCCGATTGCGTCACCGATCCCGCCGTGGCCGCGACCGTCACGGTCCCCAGCGTCGTGATGCCGGACGGCACGGAGACGGTGAACTGGCCGCCGACGGTCGTCACGGTTTGGGTGGGAATATCGGTCGCATCCGAACTAGACACCGTCACGTGCGTGCCGTTAGCGACCGGCTGGCCGTTGGTCGCGAGCACGGTGCCGGCAATGGCGAATTCCTGACCCACGGTGACGGACGCCGGGACGTTCAGGGTGATCGACGCCGGCGCCAAGGGCTGAATCGTCACGGTCGCTTGGTTCGTGGCCGGCCCGGCCGTGACGGTCACCGTGGCGGACCCCGCTTGCGTCGGGGTCAAGGTCGCGCTGTACTGGCCTTGCGCGTTCGTGGACACGGTGGTGCTGGTTTGGCTGCCGACGGCGACCGCCACCGGCACGTCCGCCATCGGGGTGCCGTTGCTGGTGACCAGGCCGCTGACCGTCAAGGCGCTCCCGACCCCATCCGGATTCGGCGTCACGGTTTCGCTGACCGCCGTGGGCTCGGGCGGCAGCTGCGCGCTCGACCCGCCGCCGCTGGTTCCGGCGGTGCCGCTAAACGTCGCGGCCACGAGGCTCGCCGAAGCGCACGCGGATTGGCCGGCCCCGTCATAGGGCACGGCCTGGCTTTGGTCGTTGGCGACCTGTGCCGTGGCATAGCGGCTCGTGAGGACCCAGGGCGTGCCGGGAATCGCCAAGGGAATCTGGTAGCCGACTTGGACGGCCAGCCCGCGGCTGCCATAAAGGCCCGAGCCGGTCGTCGCGGTCTTCAGCGTCATTCGGCCCGGATTCATGTGCGCGGCCTGCAGCGTGGCGTCCATCGCCTGCAGGGCGTTGGACGTCAGGCACCCGTTGGCCACCAAGGACCGGTCGGCCATGCCGGCGGCCGTGTGCAGGGCCGCTTGGGCCGAGACGGTTTCCGTAATCGCCGACCCGCCGACAAAGCCCATCAACGCCAACGGCGTGGCAATCGCCAGCGCCACATAATCGGAGAAGCCGCGCCGATCCGACCCCAAGCGCCGGAGCGCGGACCATAGCCTGCGCATGCTTTGACCTCCCTTTAGGGTAGGGAATAGAGAACATCGATGAGGGAGTGGACGACGCCGGAGCGCGCGGACGCGTGTCCGGCGGAATCTCCGGTTTAGGGAAACTGACTCAGGATATTGTTGATCGTGTTCGAGAAAAAACCGCCAATGGCATTGGGGAAAAAGTGGTAGACGATGGTGCCCAGCACAATCGTGCCCAACACCCCGATGCCGGTGGTGATCCACGGATTCGTATCCATCTGTGGTGATTCCTCCTTATAGGGGCATGCCGCCCACCGAATTGACCCACAGCCCATAGAGCGTGGGGGCGAGCACGCTGACCAGCGCCACCAAAAACGCCAGCCCCGTATAGACGGTGATGGCGCTGCTGGATCGGCGGACCAGGTACTCGCGCTTTAAGAGTTTCATCCGGCTCAAATGGCCGGCCAGATTCCCGAAGGGATCGGCCGGCACCGACTCGCGGTCATAGACGGTGAGTTGCTGCAAGACCGCCATCACGTCGCGATCCGGCACGCGGTCCATCAAGGCGCCCAGCGCCTCGGGCAACGCGATGCCGGCGTTAAGGTCGTCGACGAGTTGCTGCCATTCGGCCCGCACCGGGTCGGTCAGCTGGGGCAGCACCTGGCGAATGGCTTGGCGGACGGTTTCCCCCGCTTGCAGGCGGGCCTTCAAGAGCACCACGACGTCGCTCATGGAGGCCGTGACCCGCGCGATCCAGGTGGTGTACTGCTGATGCAGCACCAAGCGCACCCCGGCCGCGCCCAGCAGGAATCCCGCCGGGGCCAGCCACCAGGAGAGGTCCCACCCCAACACGAGCGCCACAATGACGCCGGTCACGGCCACTTGGGTCACATAGCGCGGCATGGTGCCATGCACCCGGGCGAGTTCGCGCCGCACCGCCGGGCCGAACCCCGGCCAGTCGCGGACGCCCGTGCGCACCCAGCGCGCCATGCGCTCCCGCCACGGCGCGGGCGGGGCCCGGCGGCGCTGAATGTCGCCCCACACGAGCTCGGCGTCGGAATAGCCCGCCCAGAGGAACGTGAAGATCATCGCACTGAGCATGAGAATCACGGTCACCGGTCATGCCTCCTTGTCCTGAAGCTCTTCAATCGCTGGCGACCACTTGCGCCCGGGTAAAGCGGTGCAGCCCCTGAAAGACGACGGCGGCCGTAAAGCCCGACACCGTGATCAGCATCGCCAAATGCGCGTGATACAGCGGCCAGTCGGGGCTGGTCAGCCGATAGAACGGGAAGACACCGACCACCAGGGCGAAGGACAGCAGCAGGACGCCGAGGTAGACCGAGAGTTCCCCGCGAATGGCGGCCTGGATGCGTTCGTCGTCCTGGAGCTTCTCTTGCAGCGAGTCGAAGGCGTGCGCCATACCGGTGGCCCCGGTTTCGTCGCGCAAGGCCAGGAGCGACAGAAAGAAGGCGAAAGAGGGCCAATTGACGGCGCGGTCGAGCGCCGCCAGCCGTTCGGCCAGGGACCAACCGGCCTCCACATGGCGCCGGTATTGCGCCAGGGGCTCGGACAAGGGACCGGGGCCGGCGGCGGTGGCGGCCATCAAGGCGTCTTCCACGGTGGCGCCGCGGGCATGCAAATGATCGTGCACCGTGCCGACGAAGAGCGCAATTTGGCGCTGCATCCGGGCCAAATCCCGCGCAGCCCGGAGTTCCAGATACAAACTAGGCAGCTCCCATCCGATCCAGCCATAGGGGAGCGCCACCAGCGGGTCTTGCACCCAGAGCGCCAGTCCCAGCCCGACGCCGAGGGCGCTGATCCAGCGCGTCAGGCGATAGCGCCGGGGCGACCAGCCGACCAGCGTGCGGGCGCGGGCCGTCACCGACCAGGCGGTCGGACGGCGCGGATGCCGCGGGCCCCGGGGACGGGGCGGACGCCGGGTCGGCAGCAGGCGGCGGGTCGCGACCAGGTAGGTGGCCAGCGCCAGACAGACGGCAGCGAGGACGCCCATCATGGCCCGTCCTCCCCCTCCGGGGCCGTCCCGGGGTCATCCTGCCAGGCATCCAGCGCCGCGGGCCGCAAATCATCCAGCGTCACGGCGTCGTCCGGCGTCGGTACGGGGACTTCGGCGATATAGCAGAGTTCTTCCAGCGCTTCGGGCAGGGGGTGCGCCCACTCCCAGCGGCGGGCTCGGAAGTTCCACCGGTAGAGATCGAGGAACCGGCCGGCGGGGTCGACCGCGACGATGCGCGTGACCCGCCGCTGGCCGCGGGCGAAGCGGGTCACGAACACCAGCACCTGCACCGCATGAAACAGCACGTCCATGAGGAATGGTTCGTTCACGCTCATGCCGGCGGTGGCCAGAAAGAAGACGAAGTTGTGAAAGGCATGCTCGGGCGTCCCGGCATGCATGGTGCCGAGGCCGCCGTCGTGCCCGGCCATGATGGCCATCAGATAGGGCACGGCTTGGATGCCTTCGCGCACCTCGCCGATGATGATGCGGTCGGGGCGCTTGCGCTTGACGGCGGCAAAGAGATCGGCCATGGTGATGGGGCGTTCGTGGCGCTCCACCGTTTGCAAGCTCAGGAAGCGCTCGATTTGCGCTTCGATCTCGCGGGTATCTTCGAGCGCGATAAACCGGGTGGCGGGCCGGGCGCCGCATTCGACCAGGATGCGGGCGATGGTGGTTTTGCCGGCGGCCATGGGCCCGCAAATCAGCATATTGGCACCCGCCCGGTAGAGCAGGAGGAGCAAGCGCAGGCCGACGGCGTCCAGGGCTCCGGACGCCACGAACTGGTCGGGCGTATACCGGCGGGTCTCCGCCACAGATTTGCGGATATTGAGGGTATCGGTGGCGGACACGGGCGGGGCGGTAATGTTGATCCGATGCCCCTGGACCTCCGCGTTGACAATTGGATGCGCCAAGTCCAGGGGCCGGCCGGTGTGCTGGATGCGGCTTTTCAGGTACTCGTGCAAGAGGGCGTTGGAGCGCCACCGCACCGGCACCCGTTCCAGTTGCCCGCCGCGTTCGACGTCGACGCGATCCGGGCCGTCCACGATGATTTCGGTCACGGTGTTGTCGCGCATATAGGGGTCGAGCGGCCCCCAGCCGAACCGCTCGCGGGTAAACGCCTCCAGGGCGTGCGCCCGTTCGACTTCGGTCAGGGGCAAGGCGTGGATCACGTCTTGCGCCAGCCGCAAGACCGCAGCGGGCGCCCGATCGGGCGCCAGGCCCGATTGGGCCAGCTGTTCGCGCACCGACCGCACGGCGTCGGCGACGGGATCCGTGTCGCCGGCGCGGTCCGCCGTGACCGCCAAGTCTTGCAAATTAACGCGATGCCCACGGTACGTCATAAAAAACTCGCCTCCTTGGGGGGATGATTAGGACAGGCGCCGCCACCACGCCCGGCGCGCTTTGCCCGCCGGGCGCGGGGCGTCGCCGGTCACCAGGCCCACCGCGCGGGCCACGGCGAGCCATTCCGGCGTCGGATCCACGCGATGCTGGTTAATGCCGCTCATATATTTGGCGGGGTTGGACGCCACCGTGCCCCAGAGCGGCAGGCCCAAGGCGTCCGCGAGCGCTGGAGGGTCCAGCCGGGCGGTGCGCGCTTTTTCGACCTTGTTGACCACCAGGCCGATCTTGGGGAGGATGCGGCGGGCGCCGTCCCCCAGCTGTTCCAAGAGGTCCAGGTAGCCGCGACTGGAGTCGAGCATGATTTCGGTGGGTTCCATGACCCAAATCACCCGGTCCACCGCCTGCAGGACAGCGATGGGCGTGCTTTCGCGGATGCGGGCGGACAGATCGAAGATGGTGCAGGCGAACTGCTGCCGGGCCCACTCGGTCAGATAGCGCACGGCCTGATCGGTGGCCTCGACCGGATACTGGAGCCCGGTGAGCGTGCCGGCCATGGGGACAACGCGCAGGCGGGCGTCGACCGGCACCAGGATTCGGGCCAGGTCCTGGGCCAGCCGGGCAGGGTCGGTCCAGACATGGGGTGTGATGCTGTCGAGCCCGCCACCCTGGAGCGGCCGGTTCCAATACGTGAGAATGCCCCGGCGGTCTTCGTCGAGTTCGACCACGCCCACCGTCTGCCGCTGCGCCGCGGCCACGGTGGCCAAGTACACGGCCGTGGTCGTTTTGCCGACGCCGCCGCCGGAGGAATACACCGCCACCAACGGTCCCCGGCCCGTTGGCGCGCGGAGTGCCGGCACCGGAGGGGCAGCCGGGCCGACGGCGCCGTCGGTTTCATCCCAGGCCAAAGATGTCTCGGGCGCACCCCGCGTTCGCGCCCACTCCACCACCGGCCACGGCAAAACGCCCGTCAAGACGTGCAGGCCCTGCGCCGCCCACCGCGGATCCGGCACCGCGGTCCCCGCGATCACCCCGATGCGATCAGGCGGCCACGCCTGACGCGCCCACGCCACCCGATCCGGTGTCACCAGCACCCAGCCGCGCCCATCGCCGGGCTCGTCGGAGGCCGGGCGTGCGGTCGCCAACCCCGGGACTTGATCCCGCAAGATCTGGGCGAGTCGAGACCCATGCGGTTCGGCGACCGCCACTTGAATGCAGGCATCGGACCCTTCCCACGTCAGTTCATCGTTCACGTTCACGTTCGACCTCCCCAGGGGATCTCTACAAAAATGTGTCTAGCACGAAAACAGACCATGCGAGGCGGCCGTTTGAGGTGGCGGCTCGGGCTGGTCAACCGATGGAACTGTCCCAACCTCCGACGGTGAACTCAGGGCGGTTAACGGGTCGATCCGAAATCGCTGGCCGCCGGGCCCCTTTCGGAGGATCCGGGGGAGTTCCGACCGCGTGCAAAGCCTGCCGCAGCCGGGCGGGGAGCGTTGCCCATTGGTGGTGCACTTGTTCCCGCTTCTGCGCCGTGGCATAAAAGCGCAGAAAATGCGCCCGATCCGTCTGCGGTTGGGTACTCGTACAGAGCCTGTCCCAGCCGAGGGCATCCACCACCGCCGCGATCGCCGGATGACTCCATGTAGGTTGCCCATAATAGCCCACGGCTCGAATCTGGCGCTGCACTTCCGCCCAGGCGGCATCGGAGTCGAGTTGCTCCCCTTCGTGAATCAGCGCCAAGAGGTCGCTCACTCGCGGAAACCACGGCGACTGGGCAATATGGCGGAGCACAGCGGTCTGGACGGCGTCCGTGGGATAGGGCGCCAAGAACGCTTCATACAGCGCCATCTGCGCCTCTTGAATGGGCTCGCGCGGGTACGCCGCGGCTAAGAGGGCAAAGAGTGCCACGCTATCCTGTCGCGTCAACCTGCGTCACCTCCTGCTCCAACGTTTCGGCATACAACCGGCGCAGCAGCGCCATATTGCGGTCCATCACGGTCCCGGAGTCCCTGGGTGGTCCGGACCCCCGCCAGCGAGCGGGCCGCGGGCGGTCGCGCGCTTGCTGCCACTCGGGGGCCAGGGACACCAATTGGCGCATCTGGGTCAGCTTGTCGCCCCAAAAGGGGTGGGCCAACGCCCAATCCATCAACGCCTCCACATCCGAAACCGACAGGGAGCGCAGCAAAAGAGTCGCGCTGGCCGCCGCTTTCAGATGCCAGTCCCGGGGGAACACGGTGACGCCGCGGGCCTGCAACTGCTCTTTCAACCGCGCGGCCAACGCCTGTGCTTGGGGAGGTTGGGAGCGACCGACATCCTTGGGACGGGGACTCCCCACCAGCGCATCCTCTGGGGCCGTCTCATTCTCCCTGTGTTCTGGCAGGGACACAGTATCCGGCTGGTCCATCAGCGTGTCGCCGAGCGCAGTGGGGAGGGGTGTCGCTAAGCGCCCATTGCGGTCGGGCCGATCCGCGATAGGGCATGGCCGGGCATCTTGGGCCGCCATCACCGACGCCTCGCGGGGTGGCACCCCTTGGGGGGTCAGATCCGAAGACTCCGAAGGAGTCGAAGGATCTGGGGGGAGATCTTTTTCCCTGGATCCAGGATCTTGTTTCCTCTGGATCTTGTTTATCCTGGATCTAGTTAGTAGAGGTCGGGATTTGCCAAGTTGGATGAATCCAAGTTGGGAAACCCCGACATGGTGCTCTTGGACCATGTCGGCATTTCCCGACATGGTGGGATCGGCAGCCGAATCGGCGGCGGATGGGGGTGCCTCGGGATCCGGGCGGGGGGTGTCCGGCCCAAAGCCCAGCGGCACCACCGGCAAAATCGTGTAGACTTGGCGGCCCAAGGTGCCATCGGGCTGTCGATCCCGCGTGGCCTGGACCAACGGCTGGCCCTGCCAGCGAAAGGCCAAGAGACTGTGAATGCGCTCCGAAGCGGTACTCCGATTGACGCCCAAGGCCTGGGCGATGGCGTCCCGGGACGGATAGCAACGGCCTTGGCTGTCCATATGCAAGGCGATGACGCAGAGTGTTTTCCAGTCGCGGTCGGACAGTGCGGCCAAAAACCCGCTGGTCAGGGCCTCCGTATACAGCTTAATAAACACCCGCTGTTGCCAGGTCTTCACCGTGGGGTCGAAACTCTGTTGGATTTCGACGGTGAACGGGGTGTGCGTTGCCATGTCCATCAGCGTTCCTCCTGGGCGTGCGAAGTCGGGGGGTGGCTCGTCGTCTGCGTGTGATAGATGGCGCCCGCCAAGATGACGGCCACGGCGATAACTGCCAAGCATGCCATTGTACGTCCCTCCAGTTGGCTAAGGGGGTGGGATGAGTTCCACACAAAAAGAAAAATCCGGCCATTGGCCGGGTTGACAATGTCACGCGCCTCAGATGTGGGAAAAACCGTCTGGACAGACTATACGAAAATCAAGTCTCCTCTGTCATGACTAAGTTCCGAGAAATATTCCGGAACGGTAAGTCTCATGGGTGGCACAACGATGTCCGTCTCCCCGGGTTTCGGTTCATGATCTCCGAAGAGCATGGTGTGAGATACAATGTGTGCCTCCGCACGCCAATATACCCTGCGTTCGGGCCAGAGCTTCCGTACAACGGCTGGTGTCGTATTCAACGTGAATTCACGGCTGTCCGTTCGAATATAGATAAGCGCATCGTCGGTCAGCAATGGTTTGGTTGCCTCAAAAACCCCAGACAGCATGGTCTGATACCTTTCCTTATTGGCGTATTTTTCACGTGTATCTCCACGCGGCCATTCTGATGGCCGACAGGGTATCCCGAATCGGCGCGCTCCCGCCTCCAATGTTTGTACACGCCCAATCGCCGAAAATGGCTGCAGCACAAAAACTCAATTAAGTGACATGTGGACGCCCTCTGCCCCTGGTTCTAAACTAGAATTCGAGGTGATCAATACCAAATGGGAAATGTTGTATACATCTTTGGAGATGAATCGGGGAACTTTGACTTTAGCAATAAACAGGGGGCCACGCGCTATTTCATTTTAACTACAGTTAGGATGGAAAAGTGTTCTGTAGGCGATGCCTTGCTAGAATTGCGGCGTGAATTGTCCCCGGGGCCACCGCCTCAG